>NZ_JAUBRK010000136.1:0-4931 GCF_036701825.1 Microcoleus sp. MOSTC5
CTGTTTTTTTTTACGATTTAATCCCAACTTCTGTAACGCGTTACACATGGCTGTTCTACCCACCCAATTTCCAGTCCGTTCGGCAAATAACTCACACAATTCTAGCAAAGTTGCATCGGGATGTGCTGCCACTATTTCTCTCAACTCTGCTGTGGAATTATTCACAGGACTGTATCTCGGTTTCCCCCTAGGCTTCGGCTGTAAATTTCCCTCAGTTTTTTGTTGCTTGACCAATTTTTGAACTAAGCTTTTACTGACGGAAAATATGGCTGCTGTTTTTCTGATCGACAGCTTGTGCTCGCTTATGGCTGCTACTATTTTTTTTCGTAAATCAACTGAATATGCTTTCATTGGTGTATTTTTTTCATCTATTCTTATTGTACCTCATAACACCCGGAAGCAGGGTAAACGCATCTAAATTAAGTTGACAGAAAATCATATTTGTGCATGAGTTTTTCTTTGAGAAAACGCTTCTTAAAAATCTTAAATCTGATGCAATTAACCCAGTTAAAATCGAGCTTTAAGGACTTCTAAATTCTCAAAGCTGAATCAATTTATATCGGGAATCCGTTTTATTTTTCGAGCGTTAGCTGGCAGAGTCTAAAATTTGCACTAAATAATTATTATCCATTTCCGCCAGATACCGCTTCATTTTTAAACTTCCTTTAAATCCTTTTTCCTGTTTCAGTAAATTGACAGCTAAACGCCGTAGGAGAGCAAAATTTTCAGGAGAATGATCTTTACGAATGCGACTCTTGTCTTCGGAAAAAGTAACATCCAATGTCCAATGTAAGCTATTTTCAATACCCCAATGACTGCGAATTGCTTGAGAAATATTCTCGGCATTACTGGCTAAACTACTTAAATAAAACCGAACTTCTGTGGTAGTTTTATTCCACAAACGTCTTTCACTTACGATCATCACAACCGTTTTTAATCCAGTCCATAATGATTGATTATGAAGAGATGGAAGCTCTGAGACTGCCACCGTCCAAATTTGTCTTTTTTCAACTCGATGATGCCCTCCTTCTATTTGTTGATAATAGCTATGCTCTCTGCCAGCAAACTCTTCTTTTCAAGCTAATTTAAATCAGTCTTTTACGTCTTTATGAAGAAGTTTTTGATTTCCCTTTCGCGCTAAAAGATAATCTCCTTTCTTCTTAATTATGAGCGCTGCTATTTCTTTCTGACACCCCATAGCATCGATGGTTATTATGCTTTTTTCAATTTTTAGCAGCTCTAACAAAGCAGGAATAGCTGTCACTTCGTTGGATTTTTTATTGGATTTTTTTTGCCCTAAAACTAATTGATGGGACGCCGACCATGCACTGACTATATGTAACGGTTTTTGGCTTTGATTCCGGTCATAAGATTGTTTCATTGTTTTGCCATCAATGGCTATGACTTCTAGCCCCTATTTTTGGGTAATTGAATTTACCCAACTCAAAAAACACTCTTGAAACTGCTTCGGTTCAATTCGAGCAAATACTCGACTAAATGTATCATGAGAAGGAATTCCATTCGGCAGTTCTAGAAAACCTTTTAGCCATTCATATTTAGTTTTTCCATAGAGTTCTATAGCCCCCCATCCATCCGCACCGCTAATGACAGCTAGAATCGCAGTGGCTACAATATCTATTAGTAAATGCTCTTTACTTCTTTCTATTCTTGGATCGGTCAAGGTTTCAAAATAATTTAAAAAACTAACTTTCAATAAGTCTGTCGGATTCGATACACCTATTGTTTTTTGTTGTGAAGTTAAAGTCGAAGTAAACCCTTTGGCCATCGATCGCACCTATGAATTACGCACTTGATTTAGCTAAATACTTTATCTTATCACGTTTTAGGTTGAAATTAAGATGCGTTTACCCTGGTAAAGGTCGTTGGTTTCTCTGATACCAAGCAGTTCTTAAACGGGCGTAATAAATTTTTGAAGACTCCCTCAAATAAGGAGGCAGGAAAACTTAAAAATCTTTGAGACATGGCTTGTTGAGTAACTGTCGTGGGTCGGCACCACAAAAAGCCTTCTCTTGCTAACATTCTTGTGAGTTCTGTTACTCCGGCTACCTCTCGCCACAGCAAAGTTAATACTGCTGCTACCATCAAGGGTAGGTTAAGAATTCTGGCTCGTAAACCTAGTTGACGGTAGTAATTTTCTTGTGAGGTGATGGCTGGTGTTAATAGTGCTGATAGTTGCGAGGCAATCGCATCGTCTTCCACCATCGGTCTTGTGGTTTTTTTGGCGTAGTCACGGTTGGTTTTTTGACTCTTAACCATATTTACTGACCTACACAATCACTCAATTATTTGTCAATTATATCCTTCGATAGTACCAACGCTCGCAATCGATCGTCCTCGCCCCGACGCTCGAAAGTACACTTGTGGTGCAACTATTATTGATCGCCCGCCATTATTTATCGATCGCCCGCCATTATTTATCGATCGCCCGCCACTGTTATCGATCGCCCGCCACTGTTATCGATCGCAGTGCCGCGCCAATCGAGCCAACAACTTATTAATAATGATAATCGTGCTAGGCGTGGGAGAGTCTGCCACAGGCGGACTCTCCCACCCTTACCCCTTGTTTGATTATCATTATTATCCAATTATATTTATGCACAAAAGGGTATTGACAGAATCTACTCCTTTCTAACTTGTTACCAATGGGACGGGCCCAATTGCGCTCTTGGGGTGGCTGTGGAACACTGTCTGGCTCGCATTCAGCAATGGCAAGGCGAACAAGCTCGCTACCTTGGTGTGCGCAAGAATCTTTTCGACCTGCGGCGAATGGCTGCGATCCATAATCTTCATGTGTTAGCTCATTTGCTGGCTACCTCCCCTACTGGAACGGCTTCTTCCTACTGCATACTTCTGCCTATTTGTCAATTCCCTTCTACTGGACCGGCTCTCTAGCAGAGCTGATTGATAATTTGTTTTTATTTCTGGAAGATGCGACAATTCCACCCACAAATAATTAAGCGCGAACAAGCGATTCGGATGAGCGTGATATTTCGCCGTGTGACCAATTGTTTTCGTTCAGAATGGGGGCGAGATTTATTTGCTGCTGTTCGTTCAGTTGTGAATACTGGTAAAAGGCAGGGCTTAACTGCTTATCAAGCTATTCAGCAAGCCCTCTCTATTCATGGCTCTCTTTTTTCCCCTAGTTGAGCAATTACCTTAATTCTTACCTTTACTATAATCCTAATCCCTTATCTTGACAAAGCACTAGAAGTTTTAACAAAGTTGGAAAAATACCCCCGCTCAAAGTTGAGGACGATTCTCAGAGAGTTACTCGATCGGCTCGGTAAAAAAACGGTCGCAGATCTTCTGAGTTAAAAATTTAACTGGTACGAAGCTGGTATGCTTGAAAGTGACCTTAATTCGTACCTCGTTACTCTATCTTGTGCAACCGTTGCTATGTTAACGGGTTTTCTTTATGGAGAATAGCGGGCTCGAACCGCTGACCCCTACAATGCCATTGTAGTGCTCTACCAACTGAGCTAATTCCCCTTTCTTTTCGCGCTCTCAATCATGCCTTAAGTGACCAATATTTGTCAAGCTTTTTGGGGAAATTAGTTTTTAACCTTGGATTGGCAAGGCTTTCGGCTTTTTTTCCAAAAAAATATCCTCGCTTCCGGACAATGGTCAATCCCCTACTATGATTTAGTAAGTGTGTTGGGATATTTCGGTCAAATGGCTCAAACAAGACCCCATGAGAAAGTAGACGACTACCAGAGCAGCGGCTGAGACAGCAACTAGGGTGCCGGCTAGCATTAGTGAAAATTCCCGTTGCGTGATCGCCTCTTGCATTAAGTGCAAAGACCAGGCAACGAGAGCAACGTCAATTATTAAAATAGAAACCAGCATAAGTTACGATTTGTAACAGCTTACCTATTGTAACAAAACTTTTCGCTCAGTGCAGATAAGCTTACGCGTATTTAACTTTGGCTCTAAAACCCGGAGGGAGCAGCGGAAAGCTACTGAAAAAAAATGATAGCTTTTCTTGATAATTACGATATGCAAAGTAAATGAGAGCTAGCTCAGCTTTATAGGCGTTTTTGATTTGGAAGCCAGCGATCGCGATTTTTTGAGGGGGTAGGGTGCGCTCGAGCGTTTTGAGTATAACTGATTTGATATAGCGATCGCAAATGGTTTGTAAAACATCAATTATGTATAATGAGGTAGGTGAATCTCAGTAGGAGTCGAAATGTCACCCAATAAATCGTCAGAAAAATTCGGAGAGCATGAAGTCCAAGCTTTATTAGAACTAGAAAGTTTTATTGCCAATAATCCCGACCCAAGAGAACTAAAAAGAGCCGTAGCTGTCCGCATGCTAATGGAAGGTATCTGCCGAGAAACCATTCAAACTATTTTAGGACTATCATCTCCCTTTATCAGCAAGTGGAAAATCAATTATGCGTGGCAGGGAATTGAAGGATTGCGCTTAAAACATCAAGGTTCGCAGGGACAACTTAAGCCAGAAGAACGAGAGGAAATGATCCCATGGTTAACCAATCAAAACCACTGGGATTTATCTGCCCTAGAAAACTATATAGCCGAGCGGTATCAGATTGAGTTTCAATCTAAAACCAGCTATTATCAACTCTTGAAGTCAGCCGGAATTAGCTGAAAAAAGTCTCAAAAAAAGAACCCCAAACGGGATGAATAACTGGTCAAAAAAAAGCATGAAGAAATTTGTAAAAATCTGGAAGAGCACCGGGAAGCTATAGAGTCGGGAACGCTGGTGGTGTATTTAATTGATGAGTGCCATCTCAAGAGGGGAGATGTCTGTGGTTATCTTTGGGGAAAGCGCAATGAGAGGATAGAAATACCGCTAGTGAATGAAAGAGAAAAACGGTTCTTCTGGGTTTTTGGTGAAAACCGTATAATGAGATACCACTACTTGATTTCTACCCTATGGATATTCATCT
>NZ_JAUBRK010000032.1:0-88734 GCF_036701825.1 Microcoleus sp. MOSTC5
TAGCTATAACCTGCAATCTGCTCCACTTAAGGCAAACCCTTGATTATAGCATAAAATTATTTTGCAAGAGGTCTATTACGATTCCAATGTTTTTCACGAGCTACAGAATCACCCACTAATTCAGCACAACGTATGAAGCGATAGGCAATTTCTGGAGAAGAGCCCCCCCCACCTTCCGCAGAACGCTTCGCCATAGCGACAACAGCTTTCCATCTATCAACCAGTTCATCTCCGAACATTGAGACTGCCTCAATCGCACAATTGAAATAAGCTGCTGCGTCCGCAGGGCTTACAGGAAGAACAGCACGAGCAAGCGCTATATAATTTTGGGCCTTTGTCTCGAGTCCCTCGTTTGATACAGAAACCACCATCTCATAGCAAGACTGTTGAAGCTGGCTTTTAATCTCTGAAAGGTGTTCTAAACGGTAAGCTGCTCGAACCGCACTTAAATGATCCTGAAGCGAAAGTTTGTATTCGTTATCGAAGAGTTGTACGATCGTATGTCCTTTTTCAGAGAGATCGCAAGGCTTTTTTAAAGCTAAACTTTCAAAGCGTACACGAGTGATTTCAGACAGTAAATGATCGTGTTGTTCGTACCTCCACAACAGCAATTTCTTGGAAAGTCGATCCGCGTCTTGAAAAGCTATCTCAAGATTTTCCACGCTAGCAAGTAGAATGCGAGCGCGAATCAAATACCACGGTAACATTCCTTCAATAATCTGTTTGCAATCTTCTATATCTTGTCGATACTTTTTTTCATCTTCAAGTAACTTCTGTGGGATTAAAGCATTAATATTTGGAGCAAAATCACCTGAAATAGCACATCTTAAAGCGGTTACTCGCAGAAAAATATGTCGTTCGCCATCATAATGTTTGTAACTGACTAAGCCGAAGCCTCTTTGAGGAAGATAGTGGTTCAAAACCCGCAGAATTTGAGTTTGAGATAGTCCGATAGCCGAGCTTGCTTCTGCAAATGAAACAATAGCTGAGGTAAATCTTTGTTCGTTCCAATACTCAGCAGGTTTAGGGATACGTACTCGCTTGTGAGTTAACAAGCTCAAACACTGTCGCATTGCGTCTGTGGAAGGAAACTTACCCACTGCCATGAGTTCGTCTGCAATGGCTACCATCAAATATTGATTGCGGCAACCAAGCTGTGAAATTTCATCTACTGCCGTGAAGTTTCCTGCGTCAATAAGGCGCTTAATGAACAACCGGGTAATTTGGAACACGACTTCTGGTGGCTGCCAACCCCAAATAAAATCAACTAATTTACTCGCTCCATAAAGATGAAAATGGGCAACTGCCATTTCCACAATGTCATCCTCTTTGAGCTGCTTTTCACTGTGTATCTTGTCTTCGTTCTTGCTACGCTCCTCAAGATACAATTTTAGCCAATTGCTAGCCGATCTTAAAAAGACTCTTGCTTCCCCTTTGAATTCCTCAACATAAGATAAAAGTGCAGCAGAATATACATCCGCTGAACCATCCCAACTGCCCCGTAACATCCGCCTAAATGCCAATTCTTGAACTCTCTGTGGAGATTGTAAAGGTGCAATAAGATCAACGTTTTGAATTAAAAGTTCAAGCTGTCGCTTATCACCTGCAACCTCTTCTCCTGCGCGTAAAGCCAGTTTTGCTGCGTCAGCATATTTTTTTTGCTTTAAGGCTGCTTTGAAAGCGAATTGCAAGCGGTACACTCGGATATTGCGCTCATCGATCGGGCTATCTTGAGGTAGATAATCGTCAGAGAGTGCTAAGCTGATAAGCTCATCGTAGTTTTCAGATTGTAGTAACAGAGAAGGCAGCACTTGCGCGACGTAAGAAAACTCTGAAGCCAAAGGTTTAAGGCTCATGATATATGATTCAATCTGCTGCTTTGATGCAGAGAATCTCTCTCGAAACCAAGTTTCTGTTGGCTCATCTCGAAATTGAACTGATTTTTCCGATATCCAGAGAGGTCGTCCCAAATCAGCGACAAAGCTCACAACCGTTGAAACCTCAACCTCGGCAGCGGTAGCAAGTACATCGATCGGGATAAATGGAGTTAAATTTGCAAGACCTAGACATATCGCATTAATATGTCTTTGAAAATCAGTAGGCAGCTTGTCTTTAATCGTAGAAATTGCGGATTCAAGCTGTGCTGCAATCTGTTTTTCAACCGTAGCACCTGAAGGCCCAAGACCCGCCAAAACATCTGAAACCGTATTGTGGTGTATACTCAGTGCATTCGCTTGTACTCGCGGATTGCCACCAGTCAAGCGATGAAACTCCAAGCCATCGATATCGGTTGCACTTGGAAAATGTTCTCGAAGATGAATCACTGTCTCAGACTGACTGAAAGGTTTCAATTCAATCTGTCTAACTGTACTTAAAGGCTTGAGCAAGTCGATACGCTCGGTTCTACATAGTATGATAATTCGACATCCTTCTGGAACTTCCTCACGCAATAGCTGATGAGCAAAACAAGACTCACTGAACTCTTTCGCCGCCATCTCTGCATTATCAGCCGCATCAATTAAAATAGCTAAAACAGCATCTTTATCGACTTTTTTTATAGCTGTAGCAGCCGTATTTAATCGAGAAAGAAAGGCTCTGAAAATTGCTGCATCATCAAAATTAGTAGATGGTGGGATCAGAATTTCGCATAAACCATGCAATGCAATTTCATTTGCAATTTGAACGAGAGCATCACGATGGCGATGCCTAGACTCACTTCGATTTCGATATTTTCCCGATCCGAAGCAATCGTAAACAATTCCTAACGATCCGGTGGGTAAAGACTCTGCTAGTTGACGAGAGAAGACTGATTTACCTACACCGCCACCCGCATGAATAATTACAGGTGTAGAAGCTTCAAGGACACTATTAAGTAAGATTTCATGTTGCTCCCGCTTGATGAAGTTTTTAAATTTCTCAAGCTCCAGTGGCGCAGGAAATAGATCTCTTTCAGACGTAACATTAAAGCATTTTAAAATATCTTCACGAATTATTACACCTTTGTTGTCAGGTAGAGCCTTATCTTGTACAAGAGCAATCAAACTGTCAATTTGAGCATTGTCAACAGCTCCAGCTAAAAGTGCTGAAATTTCAGTATGTAATTCATGTCGTTGTGTAAGATAGTCTCCTTCTCCATCAATTAGATCGAGAGAGTTACAAAACTCCTGCAACCTTGCATCTTTTAATTGTGTATATTTTTCAAGAGTTTCCTGAAATACCTTTCCTGCTTTACTTCCATTCTTGATTAAAGAAATTTCTTCCTTAAATGAATCGGCAATTTTACGATTAGTTATAACCGAGAATCTTACAGTCCCAAATTCATCTGTATTGTCATCTCTGGATAAGAGAGCAAAAAATCGTTTGGCAAATCCCTCAATGGTACCTTCTAACCCACTTAATGTAAAAGGCTCATCCACTCTTTGGGTTGTATGTTTTAGCTGAAAGTAGGTAATTTTTTTGTCAAAGCCTTCGGCATCTTCGGTATATTCGGCAACATCGATTACATTTTCCCCCGGGACTTTATTCTCCTTTGAGTTTTCAATTACTATGCATTTGACGGAAGATTTTGGATGTAACATCCTGAGACAGCGACGTGCTGCCCATCGGTAGTGAAATACATCACCTGCTCTTGAGTATCTGACTGAATCATTTTCCATTAATTAATCGTAGGCAGTCGAGAACAAAACAATAGGAAAATTCATCTATGCCTAACTTATAATTGTATCGTAGTTGCCATATAATACCTAATATAATATAAAAATACCGCAGATTACGACGGATGTATGTCAAACTCTTCTTACTTTCATCAGAATCTCCTTTTCTAGATCGAGTTCGGCGTACCATCCGGCTCAAACACATGAGTCGTCGCGATGTTTCACCCTAGAGCAAACTCTGTATACTGCCGCACGTAAGGCGCATGATATGCCATCACAATGTCTTGCTTCGGCACTCCCTTTGCTACTAACCAATCAGCAATTGCGTCTTCGGTTCCATCATAGCGTTTTTCCCGATGCTGTAGGAGTCACAATACTCAAATCGCAGCCCTGACGCAAGCAATCTAAGGCTTCAATTTGATGCAAATACAGTTGGTTAATTCCCAATCCCCGAAGAGCATTTTGTAAAGCCCAGGGTAAGTCTCGTGGGATGGCGTACAACGAACCAGATGCGGGAGGCGTAATGCGAACCGCGCTAAGACTTGAAGCTAACTCAAGCGCGATCGCCCTAAATTTGGGTTGAGGAATAGCGGCAATTTCTGCTGCACTTACCTGAGAAAAGCTAGCAGACTGTATTTCACCTGCACCGTTTTCTTCAGATTCGGATGAGGATTCAGGTGTTTTAAATGCGTCTCCAGGAGCGATTTCACTTTTTTCAACAGCTTGCTGCCAATCTTTGTATAGAACGGGAACCGAGTATCCGGGAAACTTCACTATAAGTGTGTTACCCATCCAAGAAATAACCTCGCCTTGACCGTACTTGGGAGAAAAGAGCTGCTGTCCGGGGTCTAACCACTCAGGATGCTTACGTTCGCTGTTGGGAGTCACAGCGCGGATAAGAGCAGCATAGTCAACGGGCTCGGGGTTGGTCATTGTTTCGGGGATAACTCCATTGCTTTATCATAAGCTTCTTCTCCAAGATTGCTGGTATTCTCCCGAAGAAGGCGGCGTCATTGATTTTGGGAGTTGCGCTTACTCTCAGGAATCGGCACGGGACAATTGATTCGATCCGAATCCGCTGCCATTTTCTTAATTAATTGGAGGGCTGCTATGCAATCTCCCAACACTCGGTGGTTCCCGCTCGGTAAAGGGAAATACTTATAATCTTTATAATAATTGCTCCAATCTCCTCCCCACTGTGCCGCCCATTCCATGAGGCATTCGGAGCGTTGTTGTAAATTTAAACTTGGCAAGTTGTGAAGGTGGCACCAGTAATTTAATATTTTGATGTCGAATTCGGCATTGTATATCAAAATCCGTTTATCCTCAAGCACTTCGGCAATGCGGGGATAGACTTCGGTAAAAGTAGGAGCATCGGCTACCATTGCATCAGTTATGCCGTGAATGTCTGTTACTTCTGCAGGTATAACAATTGAGGGCTTTATGAGCGTATTCAGCAACATTTTACCGAGATGATTGATAATTGCTATCTCTACAATCTCAGCACGCACGAGCCCCGTAGTTTTAGTATCCAGAATCACCCAATCTTTCTGGCTTAATTGTTCTCTTGCCCAAAGGACAGCACTCACCCTATCTCTTTCAATGAAACCTACTTCTCGATACCAGTCTTGATAATCCCTCTTAATTTTGGCTTTGAGGCAGGGCGGATTTATTGTTCCGATAGCAAAATATGCAGGCATTGAAACCTCGTTCGAGCTTGACTGCTCGCGATCGAGCCGCCAACGGAGCAATGAGCTTGACAGAATTTCTCTGCTGACCATAAATCCACCCTGCCTAGCCCCCCTTAAGAAGGGGGGGACATGAGGGAGGAGAGTTGAATGGGTTGCGGGATGCGATCGAGGCGATCGGATAAAATATTAGGTGGCATAATTCAGTCGTTGCGTTAGTTGCTGATACAGCCCTCGATCGAGAAAAAGGAATAAAGGGTGATCGACCTTCCCAGAGCCCCAAACAGTGATTGGACGTTTTGACTTATTCCAAAGGCGCGCTCGCATCTTTTAACTCATTTCAACTTCCTTAAGCTACCTTAGACAAGTGATTAAAAAAATAATTTGATATTTGATTTAATTCATCATCATAAGGCACAAAAGCATTGTAATCGCTGACATTCTTCATTTCGTTGAGTAACATATGTTTACCAAGAAACCAAATTATTCTGCTGTTTAACGTAGCTTTTATACTACCCAAAATATATTTATCGATGGAACTAGATTGCTGACTAATTATCAAACTTGAAATACCACTACCAAATTCTAACGTCATAAACTTCTCATAAATTGCCTTTTTACTCATCTTTGACATTTCCTCAATTGCTTCAGAAATCTTGATTTTTTTCGATTTTACTAAATCAGCAATTACATGAGCTGCAATATCAGCATCAAGCTGATCAGGTGGAGACTTTAGACGAAATGCGTCTTCCCAACTTGGAGTACCTTCATAATTAGGATCGCCTAACCAGAATTTAGGATTCCGTCTAGCACCAATTACTGAACCTAAATCGCCTGCGTAAGAATTGTCATAAGGTGCTGCTCCTAGGCTTAAATTTCCAAATTGAAATGACAAAGCGGCAAAGAAGTGATCGACAGGAAATTTCATTGTCCCAATTTCTATTACTTGATTAGTTCCAAATTCAGGTAGAGTTTCAGTCTTTGCATATGAATCACTACCTCTATTATTCCAACCAGGAACAGAATCAAATCCGCCACTCCAATATTTTTCTCTTGACTTCCTTCTCAAAGTATTAGAAGCAGCCCAAGGATCGTATTCTGGCCACAACATCCACCACTCTTTTTTAAGTGGAACATTCTTCTCAACTGAGCGAATACGTTCAATAATTTTAGTTAAAGTATATTGAATAGGAGAATCATTAATTGCTTGAACATTAATCACAGGTCCAGAAGAATTTGCATCACCCGTAAGGCTATTAACAATGGCTTTAACTTGATAACTTCCAGGTAAAACACCAGGCGGGACTATTAGAGTAGCAGAGAAATTGTCATCATCAAAATTTATGTTGCCTTGCGTCAAAGGAATATCACCCAAATAAAATCGGATATTTTGTGAATTAGTCTTACCACTGAGTATGATTTTGCTACCAGCAACAACGAAATTATCCCCATCATTTGCATCGTAGGCACTGGCGATCGAGATAGATGGGAATAGAGATGTGTTATCGTTGGAAGCGTCAATAGGTGTGACTCTAATTCCGCCAACACCAATCGGCCCTTCCTTAATAGGTGTGACTCCAATTCCGCCAACGCCAATCGACCCAGCACTACCCCCACTTGCTACTTTTTGAATAAACTCTTCACCCGCCCAGAAATAGCCTTCACGACCATCATTCAACCGCACCCGATACCAATCACTATGTCTGAGAGTTGGATCGGCAGTTGTCGTCACCTTTTCCAGGATAGTGAAAGTTGTTCCTAGCGACATTCCTTGAACCAAACTGCTGCTGTCAGTCCAAGGATAATTACGAAAATTCATCCCTTGAATCAACTTGCCAGTTCCAGTTTCACCACTTCGGTTGATGATTTGAGGCGCTTGTGGTAATGTATTTGTTCCAGAACCAGGAGCAGGAGTTAATCCAGAATCAGGAGCAGGAGTTAAAGGTAAGGTTGTCGAAAGGGAACCACCTTGGAAATCTTGCTTCCATCCGCCGTTAAATTCATACCGATTTGAAATAGGGTAGCCCAAAACACCCGTCACGCCTCCTGTTTGGATGTAAGTATTCCAAAAGTCACCGCCAACCCAAAAAGAATTATCATTGGCACCAGACTTCATAATTGCCCCTGAACCTTCAGAACCCCCTGAAAATTCTTGAAGATAGCCATTTCCTGTTCCCGCAGGATGCACATTACCAGTGGCAGAACCCAAAGCCGATAAGCCGCCATTGTTATTGAAAGTATTAACGTAAGTTTGATGGGTGTTAGCACCGTCGTAACCCACTGTATTATTCAGATTCTGTTGAGGCGTTTCCCAAGGGTGATAAGCTTTTGCCCCTTCCTTTTCTGTCCAATAAATATATCCCCCTTCAAAATCAATGCGTTGGCCACCTGACGAATCCGTTTCCTTTCCTTTAGTCGGAAAGCCTAACCAACCGTTAGAACCGCCAGTTTGATTGTAAGTATTAGCGAAGCCATGCCACAATGCGATCGCCCCTGATTTAGCAGTCCAGAAGACATGGCCATTATTGTAATTTTGACCGTAGCCCTTTGTTCCTGTTTGTGAATCAGCCGCCGGCCAATAGCCAGTAGTAGGAGATCCTAATAACCCTTGATAACGTGCATACTCAGCATCAATTGCTTTCTTGTAAGCAGGTTCACCATCCAGAGTCAACTCGTAACTCGCGTAACCAGTTGTTTCAGTAGAATTGACCCGAACATAATAATATCCAGGTTCCAAAAGTCGGTTGATAGAAGCGGCTGAAGATGAATCGCCACGAGCACTTGCCAAAATCTGATTGTTAGCACTCATCAATTCCACACTCACGGTTCGAGTTATACCCTGACTCTCGCTAGATGATTCGGCTATCAACTTATCTAATTGCAAGTTGACGTTGCTAGTTTCGTCTAACTTAAACCGATAGTAATCGTAGACATCTGCTTTGGTATCAACTAATCCTTTGACAGTTTGACTGCTATTCAAAAGACCAATATCTTGAGCCCCTGACGGAGAATTTCCTGTTTTTTCAAGCTTAGTATCGACATTAAGATTGTACTTGGTCTGGTTGACGCGATCGTCTGAATTCACAACAACATAATAAGTACCCGGGTCTAAAGAGCGAGAAATATTTTTGGTATTCGTATCCTGATTCGCCCACTGTAAACCCTCACCATAATCTATTTTTCCATTACTGTTAACATCTTTAGCTAAATAGAATTTTGCATTTGCATTATCTCCGCTCAACTGGATATCAACATCAGATATTTTATCCAGAGTAAACCGATAATAATCCTCACGGTCAAGATTTCCACCAATGCTGCTCACAAACCCTCTGCGTTCTATCCCATCCCCGAAGTCAGCATTAGAAACCAATAAATCTTTGGCAGTTGGGATTGAATAGTTTCCATCCGGGTCGCCCAGAGGAGTTGCCGACAATTTCATGTCATATTCATCACCATCATAGCCTTCAGGCTTGTGAACTAGGACGTAATAAGTTCCTGCTTTGAGAGTCTCGCTAAACTCTGGCACAACACCGGGAGTAGTACCTGAAAGGATATCAATATGTGTAGATGTGTCGCTGTTTATCTTCCAGTCTTTGAACAAATAAAACCCTGTATTTCCCATCTTTCCACTCAAAGCAAAATCTACTTTACTGTCAGTGGTTAGATCGAACTTGTAGTAATCAAAGCGGTCATTTTTATCAATGACATCCTGAAAAGTTTTTGTGCCAATTAAATTCCCAATATTACGAGCCGTATTCGGTAAATTTCCGGCATAATCTTGAGGCAATTTATCGGGTATTGGTACTACAGTAACTTTCGTAACCCCGCCACCGCCATAGCCATACCAACTTGCTTGACCCGAAGGCTGCACCGTCAAATACCCATTTGCGTAATAGTGATTAACAACCCCACTACTCACTACAGTCTTATCA
This sequence comes from Microcoleus sp. MOSTC5, assembly GCF_036701825.1. NCBI lineage: Bacteria > Bacillati > Cyanobacteriota > Cyanophyceae > Oscillatoriales > Microcoleaceae > Microcoleus > Microcoleus sp. MOSTC5. The sequence goes on from NZ_JAUBRK010000032.1 coordinate 9,274, forward strand.
AATGCCCCTGCGGACGAAGGAACTTTCCCTTGTCCGGGTTGTGGCGCATTGGGAGTAAAAGTACCATTCAACGTATAAGGTCGTACCAGCGTCTGCTGAGCTGAATTCCCATCAAATTGCCAGTAATCCGTGGGAGTTTTCACTTCAATCTCATAGCGCCCTTTATTCAGATCGAGTTCCAACCATCCATCGGAATTAGCAGGAACCCCACCAAAGCCACCAATTTGTACTGGTCTATCTTCAGATCCGATAAATTTATTAATGTTCAGATCCATTTTACCGTTGGGAGAATTCAAATTTATCCTGAATTTTCCCGACTCATTCACTTCAAACCCATAGTTAGCAACCCCGCTGTTGAAATCTGTATTGTTATAAGTGACCTGACCTGATAAATTCTTTAACTCAGAGACAGTCGGTCCTGAGAACAGCGCAGTTTGGCTGTCGTCAAACGACTTATAGGGCTGAGTTCTGTACTGTATATTCCCAGTAAAACTCGAAACTCGATCGGCAGTAAACTGAGTTGATATATTGTAATCTTTTAAAGTAGACCCAACGCCGCCGACCTTGAGATAGTACGTCCCCGGATCGTAGAAATCGCCGCCTGAAAAAGAAGTCTGTCCCTCCGTTGTTACAGACATACTGACAGAACCCCCTTTATGGAAGCGATGAGACGCAGAACTACCGTCAGCTTTGATGATGGTTACGTTTGGGGAACTGAGCACTCCTGAAACAGGATTGAGACTGGTCAAATTCCAGCTTACATAACCAGGCTCATTCACTCTAAACTGATAATATTTTTCAGGCTGATTCGCGTCAACCCGATCGATATCCGAGAAATTAGTTGATACTTGTACAGTTGCAGTCGCGATCGAATTTCCACCTTTAGCCGCCCGTTCCTCCGGCGTTACTTTCCCTTCCCCACTCCAAGTATCCGGCGTCACCCACGGAGTCGGATTATAAACTTCCGGCTGCGTTTTCTTCGCCAAATCCACCGCCGCCAGCGTATTCAAAAATCCAAAACCCGTCTCATCATCCCACCCAGATGGCCCCAAATCCCTCGCCGTAGACTTCAAAATCTCCATCACTTGGCGATAGTTCAAAGCAGGATTTGCCGCCCAAACCAAAGAAGCCGCCCCCGCAACTTTTGCAGTCGCTACCGAAGTTCCCGCCATCGTACCCAAATCATTTCCCACAGTCGATAAACCGGGGTGTTCATTCGTGCCCCCATCCGCCACAATATCCAAACCGCGGCCATAACTAGAATAGATCGATCGCCCGTTAATATCCCCAGCCCCAACCGTAAAAATATTGTCAAATTCCTGCGAAGCTTGACCCAAAACTGACATCACACCGCCATCGTTACCCGCCGCCACTACCAGCATTACCCCATTTTGCCGCGCATATTCGATCGCACTTCTTTCTGGCGGAGTCAACTCATAGCGCGTTTCCACAATCCCGTCAGCATTCTTCTGAGTCAAATCCAAACTGAGATTCGCGATCGCATTTTTCTGTCCAGAAGCCTTCGCAGCATCCACAAACTCTACCAAAGAATCAGCCCATCTCCCAGAATCGATCGCCCTTCCCACCCATTTCGGCGCAGTCTTATTAATCGCATCAATAATCCCCAACATAAAAGTACCGTGCTCGCTACCTTCCCCAGGCTTCAGCAACGGATTGTCATCCCCGCCCACATAATCGCGGCCCTTCTTAATATTCGCGTAATTCAAATAAGGACTATCCGCACTCACACCAGTATCAATTGTCCCCAACAACGGCTGATCTGCCAAAGGAAAATCTAGCAATTGACGGATTGCATTCGGATTGTTAGGATTCGGCGAATGCGGATCGACAGGAATTACAGCAACCGGCAAAGTCTCAAACGCACCGCCCGGATTGTAAGGAGTTTGAGTGGCAACCCCATCATGGTACAGACCCAGCGGGTCAAAATCAATCAGCGGCGGTAGATTGTTAGTTGGTGCTCCATTCGGGTCGATCGGGCAAACACCGCTATCAGCCAAGAAATTAGGTAAATCTAAATCTGGTAAAGAAAAAGCACCCAATAACTGATGCAGCGAGTCAAAATCTTGCAGCCAACCCCCAACACCCGCACTCGGAGTCACAATTTTTTCTAATATAAAAGTTTTTGGCCGTTTCCGGCTTTTCGCTGGCTTGGAATTACCAAAACCTTGAGCCTGTTTGCGTTTTTTGCCACCAAAATTTAGCCAGCCCATAACTTTTGCACCCTGATTAATATGAGTTCGATCGCACGAATTTAATTAAATGCCTTGAGACATCCAACCAAAACCCTTCCTTGCCAAGGATTTTTCACTAATCGTCAAAAATTTCTGTTTATTTGAGAATTTACGCAAACTTAACAAATTTTCTGTATAGGCGATCGCTTCACATCTGCCACCCTTGACTAACGGTCAGGCGGGCGATCGGACAAAGACTTTGTTAATGCTTAGTTTTTATGATTTTTGCTTCTTCACACGATTATCATACACCCAAATTTTGTTGGAGATCGTAAAGTTTCGGTAAAGTTTTTTCGGTCAACTTAATTACGACTTACGCCTTGCAACGGGAAAGCAATCCCCGCCTCAAGCAAAACATCCGCTACACTAGGTTTCCTACGCAATGACAGGTGTAAAATGCGTAATTACTAAAAGAGTTAGAATGTACACTTGCTTTTTTTTTGATTTCTGATAATATAAATACCAAGGTGAAATTTGGATTAAAGTCTAAAGCCCAAACAAATATCACTAAAGCTTCTTCACAAAATACTTTAATACTTCCCTGCTTCATTAAAACAGGGGAAAATTTAGCCTTAAAAATTTCCATTTTCAGAAAAACTTAGGGCTACTTGAAAATCTCAAAAACCCAGCGGAGAAAACATACAAACACAATTGGGCGATCGATTCAACACAATTCAATAAAAACACCCACTTTGAGTGAAAACTCTTGTCCCCCCCTTCTTAAGGGGGGCTAGGGGGGATCGAGTTTCGACCTAAAATGCGTAATTCCTAAATTGGGGCTAAGGGAGATGAGTTTTGCCTTCTTCCAACTTCAGTCCATGTGTTACATCCCGTACATTGCTCGTTGCCGAACTTTCTTTTTCCTTCTGCCAAACCATGCAACTAAAATCAGCAGTGCAGTGGATACCTCATCCCGACGGTTATTGGATACTTCGCAATCCCGAAGACATTACCTGTATTCAAGTTGACGACTTTGACAAACAGGTAATTTTGCAACTAAGTCAACAACCAGTAACTAATATTCTCGCTGAATACGACCTCGATTTAGAAGATGTGCAAAATCTTTTGAAAGACTTAGCACAAGCAGGAATGCTAGAAGGAACCAAGCCGCCGAAAGCTAAATTCAACCTGCTATCCTTCACAATTCCCCTAGTCAATCCCGATGTTTGGTTATCGCGGCACATCGACAAATTTCGCTGGATTTGGACGTGGGAATTTGGCTTTTTTCTGTGCGCTTTCATCTCTTCATCCGTAGCAGTGTTGTTGGCTTCTGCTGCCGAAGTCGCCGCCTCGCACCAGCAGTTATTGACAGCGGGAAAAATTGAAAATGCGAGCAAAGTTGTCTTAATGACAATGCTAGTAATAGCGTTGCATGAACTCGGTCACGCTTTCACACTCAAACACTACGGTGGCATAGTTAAAGAAATTGGATTGTTGTTTATGTGTCTTATCCCCGGATGCTATACAGATACAACCGACCAATACAGTTTAGTCCGGCGGAAACAGCGAGTTTTAGTAGTAGCTGCGGGAGTATTGATCCAAGTAACAATTTGGGCAGTTGCTGTTTGGATATGGCTGTTATCTCAAGGGAATTTAGTTTGGCATCAAATTAGTTACTTGTTGATGGTGGCGGCATTGCTGACTGTGGCAATTAACTTAAACCCGTTGAATAGATTTGACGGTTATTATTTGTTAGTTGCTGCAACAGGGATTAACAATCTGCGACAAAAATCTTTTAATTTTTATGTGGATTTGTTGCGAAGGGAGGAGATTGAAGCAGAAGTCGAAACGCGATGGGTTTTAGCAGTCTATGCGCCTTTGAGTATAGTTTATACTGTTTGGGCGTTTAGTTACTTAATGTCCTTGATTGGAAATTGGGTATTGTTAAATGTTCCGAGTTTTTAACCGCAGATGAATCACAGGCGAGACACCCGTGCCACGATTGCTCCCGTAGAAGATTATCTACTCCTTCCTTGTTCTTTATTCTTTTTCATTTGTGACAAGAGCGCTTACGCGCCTCGAAGCGGTTAAACAATACTAATTATTCAAAATGCAACTTTATTCTTGTAGGAGTTGAGCGAAATGAATGTTTATCAAAAGTTGGGAATTGTTGGCGGAAGTTTGAGTTTTGCAGTTGTTAGTCAATGTTTTTCTGTACAAGCTGCCACTCTAACTCAAACTTATACCGTGGATCTGGGTTCCCAGCCATTAAATAGTAGCAATAATGTGGTTTTGCCCAAGTTTAATTCGCTGTTAGGAACGCTATTAAGGGCTTATGTTACGGTTAAATCTACTGTTAATAACACTGTTAGCATTACTCCTTTGACTGGAGATTTTATGGGAACGGCGACGAGTAATGCAAGTATTGCTGTGAATATTCCGCTGTTAAAAGTTGACCCTAATTTGACTTTAAGTGTGTTAGCCAGTCCGCCGGAAACGAGGATTGCTAATGGCGTTACAGGAAGTGTTAGCGGTTCGGCTTCCGGTACTGTGTCAAAGAGTTATGATTCCCAGCCGTCTCTGAGTGCGTTAAGTGGATGTGATGGTGATACTTTTATCGCAGCTTTGGTGACGACGGGTTTTACTCAAGTTACGGGGAATCCTGTTAGGGGTAGTTTTGGAGGTCTGGTGTCGGCTAACACTACAGTTAGTGCAATTTATGAGTATGAACCTATTGCTGATGCTTCTGTACCGGAACCGATGACTGCTGTTGGTACATTTGTGGCTGCTGGAATGGGTTTGTGGTGGAAGAAAAGGGCGGGAAAAAAGGGGTAATATTAACTGGTTCCTAGGCAGAGCTCATTGCTGACAACTTAAGACTGAAACCCACATAACATAATAAATGTCGCTTTTAGTTGAGGCTAGATCCCCCTAAATTATTACCCCTTTGGGCGGGAGCCAAACACATAATTGCGATCGAGAGAACTGGCAGCAAGCTTTAAGATTGATGGCTAACCAACTTGAAAATATCAGTGAGTTGCTTTTCGGTTTTCAGTGCCGAGATAAACCCGTTAAATCCTTCACCTAATGTCAGCAATTACTCCAATCAGCTTAGTTTATTTTTCCCACAATTAATCCACCCTGCTTAATTTAGGCTTTGAGTCGGTTGGCCGCTAAAGTTTCCAGTTGTTTGGGAGTGGGTTTTCTTTTGGGCCGGCAGCTTTCGGGATTGGTAGAATCGTAAAGTAACAAGTCGTATTTCCGCGTTTCGATAACGCCTGAAGGTTTCAGAGGCGATAAACCAAGTTCACCCAATTGCTTTTTAGTTTTCAGGTGCGGGGGCGGTTCTTTGGATTCACCCCACCAACTATATTTTGTTAGTTCCACCATTGCAGTTTCCCCATCTCTGCCATTTTATTATCGCATCATTGAGGAAAATGAAAGCAACTGCGAATACCGTATTTGTTGGTAATTGAGCGTTTGATTTTTACCTCTGCTGGCGAAGTAATTTCGATGGTTCCATTGGCCGCATCGACTGTTAAAAACCGCTACGTCTACAGGCTTTTTAGGTGTTGGCATTTTCTGGCATTTGATTGGCTACTTGGCAGGCTACATCACCCGAAACTCTGATTCTTTCGTTAGCTGTTTTCGGAGTCGCCCGAAGTAGCTAACGAAGAATCAAAAAAAATTATTTCTTTTCTGGCGTGCTAAATGATTTGGCATCCCAGATACCCCAGACTTCGCGGGCAGAGGAAACTGCGTTTAAGATGGCTTCCTCCTTAGACCGCCCGAAAACTCTTATCTTTCGGGGCGGGTTGTACTTGCGAGTTACGGTGACACTCCATTCAATTTGGTGGCTCCTGAGCGCTTTCACCGATCGTCCCTCCCGTCACCGGCATTGGGCAATGTCTCTGAACTTTGGGCTAACAGAGAACCCGAGAGCAAGCGAACCATTTGCAGCGCTTCACTTTCAGACATCCAAACATTTAAATGTTCAGATATTGGAAACAACTCTAAGACGGAACACTCTCCTAATGCCTCCCACACAGTGCAGGAGTAGTGCTGGGCGTAGGCGATGCCTTCAATGAGCGCCTTCTTCTGAGTGGCGGTACTGGTTGTCAGGAGTTCTTGCCAGCATGGATGGAGTTGGCTGCACGAGAATTGGTCGGCGATCGCTCGCACCAAACTCAAAGCTTCAGCGGATGTTGGCAGGAAGTCGAAAGCCAGAGGCCACTTATCCCCGAATAATTCGATCGTGGAGCATTCTTTGATAGCGCGGGTGAGGGTATCGCTTTGACGGAACGAATAGACGGAGGCTTCCATCAAAGCGCTCAGTTCTCGGTGCGGCATCGCGCTAACAGATGCCAACAACTGGCGGTACAAAGCGGAAGTTGCTGTTGTACCTGGTTCTGATGCGGCTGCGGGTGCAGGTGCTGCCGAAAAAGTTGCAGCCGATTCAGCGGGTATCGGTATCTGCGGTTGTGTCATGATTGAAAAACCTCATTAATGTGAGTGCCACACCCTGCCCCATTCGATTTCCAGTCATAGGGGGCGGGGTTTGGTTTTGGGTTTTTGACGCTAACAAAGCTTAGTGAAGCAACCATATCGGAAGTACAGATAACTGTTTTGTGCTTCTGTTTGGTTTGCAGGCGTTCGTGGGTGTATGATAACTCATACGGGATGTTTAATGCAAACATCCCGTATGCGTCTATTGACCCATTAAGCAAAAAACGAGCTTTAACGGGTAGTCTGGGATATATAAAGTAATTGCATTAGATATCCCAGTGACCGAGCGAAAAACTACAGAACCAGTACCCACCTTGAAAGTCACATTTCCTTCTCGGACGCTTCGAGAACGGTTCAAGGCTATTTGTGCGTTGAACGGAAAAAACATGAATGAAGTGCTTATCGATTTGGTCAAACAGTACATAGAACAGAATCAGCGGAACGATCGCCCTGAAAGTGAAAGCGACCGAAAATCATAGGGCTGACTCCATACCTAATGTCTACCAACTGAAAATGTTATGAGCCAAACCCAAACAATCCCCCAAACAATCACGTTTGATGAGTTCGCAGCCTGGTATCCAGAGAACTCTATTCGCCGCTACGAACTGCACCACGGAGCAATTGTTGAAATGCCTTTAGGAACTGGTCGCCATTCCCGCGTTACAGGTTTCATCCGTTCAAAACTATCAATCGAAATTGACCGCCGCTCCTTACCTTATTCCATCCCCGGCGACTGCCTGCTCAAACCCGTCCGCAACGAGGCGGGCTACCTGCCAGACGCAGTTGTCCTAGACGAAGCAGCTCTGCGCCAGAGAGAACCGCGCTGGGATAGGGAATCCATCATCGCGATGGGATCTTCGGTACGGCTGGCTGTAGAGGTCGTCAGCACGAACTGGCGGGACGATTACCATCTCAAATTCGCTGACTACGAAGAAATGGGCATCCCCGAATACTGGATTGTGGACTACCTTGGTTTGGGCGGCCGCAAGTTCATCGGCACTCCCAAGCAACCCACGCTCTCGGTTTGCCAGTTGGTTGACGGCGAGTATCAAATCAGCCAGTTTCGGGGAGATGACCGAGTTGAATCGCTGGCTTTCCCAGAGTTGAGGTTGACTGCCGAGTTGATTTTTCGAGGCGGTCTGCCCTTAACCGAGCCGAGCTAGAAGGACTGGGGGGCGATCTGGCAAATAGGTTCCATTACAGTCGATGGTTTTATGCTGCCAGACGGCTCGTATCGGACGCAGCCCAACCCAAGTCGCCGAAGCAGCGGGCTCTCAAAGAGCGCAACGTGTCCGATTTTTTACGCTCAAACGCCGGCGAAAGCTTGCTGGGTGAAGGTTACACGAGTACGATTTTTGAGCGAGAAGAAATCGAAATCGAGTCTGAACCCGGTAGTCGGGGGCAAAGTCGGTTTCTGTCCGTCCCTCCAGAAATTGCCAGCGCTTACTGGCTGTGGCAAGCTCACCGGGGGAACAAAGCTGCCTTGACTATGAGCATGGGACTGATTACCGAATCTCTCGAACGTCGGTTTGACGAAGCTTTCGGCGTTACCCGCACCGAGACTGAAAGAAACGAATTGCTCAGCCAGCGAGTTCAAGAGCTTGAGCGCAATATCAGAGAAGCGTTTTGGGTTGACGATGAAGCCAGAGCCGAGCGCGACTACTTTGAGCGTTTACTCAGAGAAAACGGCATCGACCCTTGGAGAATTCCGGGGGGTGAGGAGGAACCGGGCTAATTGCACTCGGCAACTATTGGGGTTTTTCTAATTCCAAAATTCCTTGACAGGCATTATTTAGTTTTAGAATCCGCTGCTGACTCAAATCTCAACGAAAACGAACTAGAACTGGTTGAGCGTGCGCTCCAAATCGCGGACAATGACCCCGCAGCAGCCCATGATGTCTATTGCCAAGTGCATCAATTGGGAGTCAAGGAAGCGGTTAAAGCAGTGCTGACAGGCAATGAAAATGAGGATTTTAAACAACTGGTCAAACTTTGGAAGAAAAGCAAAAGTCAGCCTTAACCTAACCCCAAAATGGCTGTCTGAGTTTGGTGTAGACCCGCAATCTTGGTTTTCCCCGCCCAGCCTTAGCAGTTTTAAGCCCTGGGTCAGGATATGTCCCTATGCTGCTCTAGCCTTCGGGTGTGGCGTGTTAGGTATTTAGGGCTTGCTGGATAAGTGCAGAAAAGTTACACGGCCTGGTTATGTGATCGTACGCCCCAAAAAAGTGGGCAAGATAAACAGGTAAGGCGTTGCTGATTCTGGCGTATGAATAAACTTTTCACTTGATGTTACAAAACTCACTCTACTGGGCTTATAGCCATTCCGAAAACTTGAATTCATACTTGTATTCAGCAACGCCCGGGAAATCTATCTGGAGAGCGCCATGAGTTATACAACCGTAGATAGATCAAATCCAACAGGAAATTATGACTTTGAGGCCTGCGATCGAATAAATGAAGGAGAAGCCCGTGCAGGAACTAGAGCTGGTTTTAATGGCTTGCTTCAGGATGCTCCTGGCTGTTCGACCTCAGTTGTTAATGGATTGTCCCAGCAATTGATTCACCAGATGAATCTCATTCTGCCAGATGCTCTGGTTAGCTTTGACGAGTTGGATGTGGAACTTGAAGAGGCAGCCTTTCCTTTCCTGCAACCTCAAGCTAAGCAGGGATTACAGCAAGCAATTCAGGAGCGAGGCATCAAAATGTCGATAAATTCAGCTTATCGAACGATCGCTCAACAACTTCTTCTCTATAGATGGGGTAGTGACTGTGGTTATCCGGTTGTGGCTCTTCCAGGCCAAAGTAATCATCAAAGTGGTTTAGCGTTAGATGTTGAAAATCCCGATGACTGGCAACCTTTTCTGGAGAAATACGGTTGGCAACGACTAGGTAGTTTCGATCCTCCCCATTTTGATTATGTAGGAGTAGGCACGCAAGATCTTCGTAGTACAGCCATGTTAGCTATCCAAAAGCTCTGGAATAAAAACTATCCAAATGAAAGGATTGGTGAAGATGGTGATTACGGAGCTCAAACAGAAGATGCCCTTAATCGCTCTCCAGTTATGGGCTTTGAGATAGCGCCGTGGGATGAAAAATTTCGAGTGCTAAGGCTCAGCCGACTGATGATGGAAGGTTCTGATGTACTCAAACTTCAAGAAGCGCTGAAGAAAGCAGGTCTTGCTGTTTCAAGTGACGGTGTATTCGGAGCGGGGACAGATAAGGCAGTCAAAGAATTCCAGCAGAAAAAGAGTTTAACCGCAGACGGGATTGTTGACTCGAAAACCCTAACACTAATGGCTTGAGCGAGCGCAAACTAGCTAACCAAATCTTGAATTAAAAGATGCGTTTCTGAACTGACAGAGCTTTCTCAAGAGCAGAAACTTGGGGCTTTGGAATGCTGCGGCAGCAATACTTGAATTGAAAAGAGACACTGAGTAATGGAGGTAAAATGGCTGACCAACCTAAGCAAAAACCGAACATTCATGCTCTCCTAATTGGGATTAACTACTACAAACCCAACCGCTTGTATCCAAACCTTAAAGGGTGCGTGCGTGACATTAACTTAGTAGATGACTACCTCAGACGAACGTTACAGATTCCAGCAGAACGAATTTGCAAGCTTACTTCTCCAGATCGAGAAGACTCAACTCTTTTAGAAGTTAGGGCTGGAAACGAACCCGATGTTTTACCAACTTACGAAAACATCGTCAATGCGTTTAATGAAATTACTGAGAAAGCTCAACCTCAAGAGCTGGTTTACATCCACTACTCCGGTCATGGTGGGCGTGCCACCACCATCTACTCGGAGTTGAAGGAGGATGGACAGCATGATGAGGCAATTGTCCCAATGGATATTGGCGAACAAGATGGGAGATACCTGCGGGATATCGAGCTAGCTACATTGCTAAAACGCATGACGGATAAAGGATTGGGAGTCACTGTCGTTCTGGATAGCTGCCACTCCGGTGGTGCAACTCGCGGTGATTGCGCTATTCGCGGCTCACAGGAGGAGGATATGACACCTCGTCCCCAAGATAGTCTGGTAGCTTCTCGCGAAGAGTTGCTCGATAACTGGCGATCGCTGGTTGAAGGCTCGAAGCCTACTGGCTGGGTTCCAGAGTCCGAAAACTACGTAGTGCTGGCAGCCTGTCGTCCAACCGAATTTGCGATGGAGTATGCTGTGAATGGAAAAGAGCGGCATGGTGCTTTAACCTACTGGATGATTGACACCTTGAGAACTTATCCTGGAACACTAAGCTATAAAACCCTGCACGATCGCGTTAGTGCCAAAATTCAGAGCAAGTTTCCCAACCAATTACCAATGTTGTTGGGAGAAGGCAGTCGCTCAGTATTCAACAGCAATCTGGTTTCTACTCAATATACTGTGGCTGTGGCTGATGTTGATGCCAATCAAAAACAAGTGAAACTGAATGCAGGTTTGGCGAATGGCTTAAGCAGAGGGGCAAGATTTGCCATCTATCCGTTCAATACATCTGACTTTGCAAATAAGCAGAATCAATTAGCCATTGTAGAGGTTACACAAGTTCAGGCATCCAGTGCATCTGCCCATGTTTTAGAAGAGGCGGACGGAGGTATAGGAGTTAAGGGACAGATAGAGCAAGGTGCACCTGCTCTTATGTTATCTGCACCCCCGGATCTGGTGCGTCGAGTTCGTCTATTTGACGAGAAAAAACGTGGGAATGCCGAAGATGAATTACCAACTCAGGATTTAATTGACAAACAAAAGTATGCACTGAATGCTGTTCGGCAGGCTTTAATAGGAAATGGCTGGATCGTTGAAGTACAGTCAGATGAAGAAGCCCATTATCAAGTAGCAATTGGTCAGAATTGCGAATATGAAATTTGTGCCGGGATGCCAATTAAAAACTTGACCCCACGGCTGATGATTGGTGAAAAAGAAGCGGCAGAGCAAGTGGTCAAACGCTTGGTTCATTTAGCAAAGTATCAGGCAATTCAAGAACTGGACAATCCTACTTCGGCACTAATTAATGCGGTTGAATTTGAGTTAATAGACGAGAATAAACAACCCTTCCCCGACCCAAGCAATATAGTGTTGAAGCATGGTGGATATGCATATCTCCGGATTAAAAATACTTCGGCTTACTCCTTGAATATAGGAGTGTTGAATTTAGAGTCTACCTGGGAAATTTCCCAGTATGCAATTCAGGGATTTGATTCTCCCTTCTTTGAACTTGTGCCAAATAAGGTAGAAGACAATCCAGTTGAATTTACGATGCCAGGAGGCAGAGGATATGAGCAAGTGAAAGAAATATTCAAACTTTTTGCAACTCGTGGGCGTGCTGACTTCCGTTCGTTAAAACTACCACCGTTAGAGCGGGAATTTGAACCAAAAGGTTCAATGGGAATAGAGAGAATTAGCACTCCATTTGGGCAGTTGTTGGAAGCTATCGGTGAAGATGCAGATCTTTCACCACAACTAAATCGTGCTGGAACTTACAAAGCAGATCCCAAGGATGAATGGGTGACGAAGCAAATTCAATTCACCATCGAGCCGTAAAGCTTTAAATCATAGGGTACGAAGCAATGGTAAAAATCCTTATTCTGACCTCTAATCCAACGAAAGATTTGAAGCTTAATCGAGAAGTTTCAGATTTGATCACAGAGATACAGGAGGTAGAAAATTTAGGAAACTTTGAACTAAGATTTGGGTTCGAGCTGCGCTATAATCAGTTACAAAAACTACTTGCGAAACATAGACCGCAAATTGTTCATTTTTGTGGACATGGAGAAGGCGATCAAGGGTTAGTTTTGCTGGATGAGAATGACCGAAAAATACTCATTTCGACAGAAACACTAGCTGAAATATTCAAGCCTTTTTCAGGTGTAGTTAGCTGTACGGTGCTGAATGCTTGCAGTAGCGATCACCAGGCAGCAGCAATTGTTAAATATGTCAATTATGTAATTGGCATGAGTGAGCCAATCCTGGATGAAGCCGCCTATAAGTTTTCAGTAGGCTTCTATATATGGTTAGCAAATATAGGGTTAGAAAACGAAAGTTCGATCGAGCAAGCCTATGAGATGGGTTGTACCGCGATTCGAGTCTGGAGTGAAAAAAAGTCTCAATCTAGGCAGCCTCGCAAGGCTGAATACGCTGGTGGAGTTGTACAATCCACACCTCAGCTAGCAGAACATAAGAAGCCAGTATTGCGGATAAATAAGAGACTTTTACCCTCTACATCAGCGGAGATTTACTCAGTTCAGAACGCTTCTCTTGGGTCAGCAATGCCTGATTCTTCACAAGATTTTTTTGAATTGTTGAAACCAGCAATCGAGCGCAAGGAATACAACGATCTCGTAAGAAAGGCGTATGACAATTTTGGGCAGTTTTCGGCTAAGAAGGCAACTAATCTGACGAAATCGGAGTCGAAACAGCGCGAGATATTGATAGGCAAGGTCAAGCAGTTTTGGATTAAGGGATTTCTTAAGCCTTCCCTCCAGGATAACCGTGCAATGAGACTTGACCTGAAAGGCCGTCCAGATGCGATCGCTGATTTATCTGAGGGAATTGAGGCATTGTATGTAGATCTAAAGGAATCGTATAAAAAAGTACGACCAACACGAATATATCAGGAAATGGGGCAAGGTCGGACGCTGTTGATTTTAGGAGATCCAGGAGCCGGAAAGACGATCGCCCTCCTGCAACTGACACAACGCTTGATAGAACGCAGCGAACAGAATCTCAGTTTACCGATGCCCGTAGTGTTTAACCTATCTTCTTGGGCGAAGGAGCGAAAGAAGTTCGTCGATTGGTTGATTGATGAACTGCGAGAAAAATATCAGGTTCCCAAGTCATTGAGTGAGCCTTGGATTAGTGAACAGCAGCTAATCTTATTGCTAGATGGGCTGGATGAAGTCAAAGAAGATTATCGCAATGATTGCGTTCGAGCCTTGAACAAATTTATTGGGGATTATCCCCAAACGGAGGTAGCAGTTTGCAGCCGAGTGAAAGATTACGAGCCGCTGCCAGAACGCTTACAACTCAGCAGTGCCCTTTGCCTGCAACCCCTCTCACCAGAGCAGGTGTATCAGTTTTTAGACAGCGTAGGTGGCTCTCTAGCAGGCTTAAAAGCGCTACTCAAAAAGGATGCGGAACTAGAGCAGTTTGCACAAACACCGCTGATTTTGAACTTTATGAGTGTGGCATACCAGGGATGGTCAGCCAAAGAGTTGATATCACAACTGCGCTCAACTCCAGATCGTCATAAACATTTATTTGATACTTACATCGATCGCAGACTAGAGCAAGGTGCTTCTTCAGAATATTCCAAAGATAAAGTGCTGCGTTGGTTGAATTGGTTGGCAAGCCGGATGGTACAGGAAAAGCAAACAATTTTTTTGATTGAGAAGATGCAGCCAAACTGGCTAAAGAATGCAAAAGAGGAAAGTGCTTATCGAATTAGAACTTTTCTGATTTCTGGGCTGAGTTCTGGACTGATTATTGGGCTGAGTTCTGAGCTGATTGTTGGGCTGATTTATGGGCTGATTTATGGGCTGATTTATGGGCTGAGTTCTGGGCTGATTTATGGGCTGGTTTCTGGGCTGATTACTGGTTTACAAAAAAAAATATCGCCCTTAGAGCAACTTAGTTGGTCATGGCAAAGGGCTAAGTCTGAATTTGTTCGTGAATTCTTTACTGGTGTCAGTTACGGGCTGATTGCTGGACTGAGTTTTGGGCTGATTTCTAGGCTGATTCCTAAGCTGCGTAGTCTGATTGTTGAGCTGATTTCTAAGCTGAGCGATCAACTGAGTGCTTGGCTGAGCGATTGGCTGAGTTATACGCTGATTGTTGGGCTGATTATTGGGCTGATTGTTGGGCTGATTGTTGGGCTGATTGTTGGGCTGGGTGGTGGGCTGGGTAGTTCTGAAATAGTTCAGCGAACAGTTCCAAATCAGGGAATTCGCACTTCTCTAAGACACTGCTTTCTCATCGGGCTGATTATTGGAGGACTGATTTTTGTGCCGATTTTTTGGCTGAGTTACGGGCTGAGTTCTGAGCTGAGTTATGGGCTGAGTTATGGGCTGATTGCTGGGCTGAATTTTGGGCTGAGTTATGGGCTGAAGTACGGTGGAGCAGCTTGTATTCAACACTTCTCTCTACGCTGGATGCTTCACCAGAAGAATCGGATTCCCTGGAACTATGCAAAATTCCTTGACTTTGTTTCAGATCGTCGTTTAATGAAAAAAGTCGGGGGTAGTTATGTCTTTTTCCACCGGATGCTATTGGAATATTTTGCTCGGATGAACTGTAACTAAAGCCAATCTAGAGAATTGTAATCCTAAAGTTGAAAGATGGAGGAGACTAATGGTTAACAAACCGCCCCTGAAAGATCTAGTTGTGATTCTTCCCGGCATCCTGGGAAGCGTTTTGCAGAAGGATGGGAAAGACATCTGGGCAGTGTCAGGTCAGGCAGTCTGGCAGGTATTCACCAACTCAGAACAGACCTTCCAGAATTTAAAATTAGCTCAGGACGATGCGGAAGCAGAAAGCTTGGGAGATGGGGTCCGCGCAACAGCGCTGATTCAAGATACTCATTTGATTCCAGGATTTTGGAAGATTGATGGCTATACCAAAACAGCACGTCTGATTACCGACAATTTTGACGTGACTCCCGGCGATATCTACAGCGATCCAGACGATCGAGCAGCAAACTTTTACCAGTTTCCCTACGATTGGCGACGGGATAATCGAGCCAATGCCCGCATTTTGAAAAAGTTGATAGACAAGCGGCTCAAATGCTGGCGAGAAAACGGAGCCTCGGATGCAAAAGTGATTTTAATGGCACACAGCATGGGCGGGTTAGTATCTCGCTACTATCTGGAAGTTTTGGAAGGTTGGCAAGATAGCAGAGCTTTGTTCACATTCGGCACGCCCTATCGCGGTTCGCTTAAAGCCGTCAACTTTCTGGCAAATGGTTACAAGCAGATGTTTCTAGACTTGACAGAGGTGATGCGATCGCTGACCTCTATCTACCAACTACTTCCGATTTATAAAGTTATCAACATCAATGGTGAATACCACCGCATTGCAGAAATAGACAACCTTCCCAATGTCGATCAACTCAAGGCACAAGATGCTTTAGCGTTCCATCGAGAAATTGAAGCCGCAGTCGAACAACATCTCAAAGATGAACGTTACCACAAATCCTTTACCACAGTTCCCATTTCTGGCGTACAACAGCCAACCCTACAATCGGCAGCACTAATTGATGGAAAACTCATAGCCAGCGAGGATTTACCAGAGGTATTGAGAAAGAAATTCGATTATGGTGATGGGGATGGAACTGTTCCAAAAGCTTCTGCAATTCCTATTGAGCGATCGGAAAACCTCGATAATTTCTTTATCGCCGAACAGCATGGGGGTTTGCAGAATCAGGGTCAAGTGTTAGAAAATGTACTCAATAATCTACGGTCTAGCCAATTTGATTTGGGAGCTGTAAGGGGAGGTGAACCTCAAACAGCCATCAGTCTTCGCTTGGATGATTTGTATCTAGCAGATGAAACTATTACCTTGCGTGCCAAACTTATTGGATTACCAAATTCAGCAACAAAGCTAAAAGCTAATATTCAAGCAGTTTCTCACGAGCAAACTGCTCTCACCCTTGATTTTGTCGAGCAAGAGAAAGAATGGGTGCTGGCGATCGCTGACTTGCAACCGGGACTTTATCGAGTCACTGTGCAAACTGAGAACACCACCGAGCAATCTCCCACTCCAGTTCATGATTTGTTTGAAGTTGTTCGCTAGTGGAGTTTAGACTAACCGCGCCTTAAAGGGGTAAAGCGCAGATACAATACTGGTGGGGAAACATTTCTTAACATTAGAGCGATCGCCAAAAAGCATCTGTTTGGGGTATAGCCGAGGGCTTGCTGAATAAAGAGAAAAACTAGATGTTTTATGGGTTTGTCAGCGTGGCTGGGGTGCTCAAATGCAAGAATTGCTGGTAAGATGGCTCAAAACCCGTGCATTACTACCTGCAATCGTGTACCGAAAAGTCTCGCGGTACCCCAAGCCCAGCAGCAGACTTTGAACTCCCCAACAGATGCGCGTTGGCAGCAGATAATCGTTGGGTGATCATGACCGAACTAATTCCGTGTCGCTTTCGCGTACTAGAGCCAGACCCACATTTGTTCGCGCCTGTTCCTTCAGTATTTAATTTCTCATCCTTCATAGGAAAGGTAAACCATTTGTACAGTGCCTAATTAAATGACATCGAAACAATTTTGTGTTGCTGAGCAAAACCTTCCCTCTTACAGGATTGCAGAGAAAGTTTTCTCAGCGTTCTAGCATTTGACTATCAGCATTGGCAAGCTAGATTGAGCCAAAAAAGCCAGCCAGATTTAGCTTTGCCTCTTTAACGGCACTAATATGTCTCCACGTCAAATAAAAAGTCACTGTACAACCTATGTCCTTTGGGTAAAGAGGCTCTGAAGTTTTCAGCAGATTGTAGACACTTCGAGCCGTGTATAATCCTGACCACGGTAATTCATCTCCCCCAGCAATTACCCTGGCATATTGAATTATTCTTCGGTACAGATTCTTATCCATTTTCTTGGTTGCTGTTCCTTTGATAGTTGCTCTGATAAGTTGCAATCACGCCCCAGGATTTGGGGCATGATTTTGTTATAGCTAACGTAAATTTGCTTGATAGAGTTTGGTTTCTCGTTTCACAAGCTCTACCTGCTGCTGAGTCAACAGACAGAAATCTTCAATTTGCGGATCGATCGCCACAACGAGAAGCTGTCCCTGAAGAATCACGCGCTTTGGAGTAAGCATAGTTGGCTGATGAGCCTTCCGCAAGAACTCCTCATCACACAGAATGACGATTGACGGGTCAGAGTAACACTGATAGACAGGTTCCAAGTAAGCTTCTTCCCCTGGAATTCCTACAAGTTTTTGAAGTTCTGGGATTTGTGGCAGTTCGGTTGCTACTACTTCTTCAATTCCAGTAGAGTTAACTAAGACGTAAAATTGCACTTGAATGGCTCCTAATGATCGAATTACAGAAAACCTCAATCCCGCAGCGAAGCACTAAAATCGTGTTGTGGCTTGGGTGGTTTTGGGTGCAATCTGAGTTCTTCTTTCACCATTTTTACTTGCTCAAGATTTAGCAAACACAAATCTAATAATGAGTTGTTAGTTCCGAGAATAACTACCTGACCGAAAATCACGTCTCCCTTTTTAGTTACACAAGTCGGTTTCAGCGCTTTCGGTTCCACGTCATCATCACAAATTATGACAATTTTGGGGTCAGAAAAATTAGAACAATCTAGCACTTCAAAAGTGGCTGGCTCTCCTTTAATGCCAACCAAATCTTGAATTTCTTCTGTTGTCAACATTTCCGGCTTGGTGTAAACATTTATTTCTTGTTCGTTCGTAATCAAAATGTAGTAAGGCATGAGAGGGAACTGGGAGCGACCCAGTTATTCGCTATTTATTGATTTGTCGCCATCTTAGAGATGGGTTCACACAAAGCTTTAGCTGTCTCAAAATTCTCAGGGGGAACATAGAGGCTAAATTTGCCTTGATACACGTAAAACTCTAGTTGATGAGGGATTTTGCCAAGGGCAGCAACAAGCGTCTGATGCTGATGGGATGGAAAACAGCTACTCTTTGAAGTCCTGAAATATTGGTGTCAGGTGAAGACATTCATTAGGACTGGGAACGACCCAATTATTACGCTAATAAGGTTGTGGGCTACCAAATAAATTACCAGATTGTTGGCAAATTCGATCGCATCTTGAATTAATTCAGCTTTTCGTCTAGCAAATCCTGTATGGGATAACTTTGCTAAACGATAAATTTCTTCCTTTGACCATCGGCTTTCTGCGTCATAACCGGGATCTCCACTAACCACCGAGATTTGAATTGTGGTATTTTTGGGCCATTTCGTGATTTGAAGGTAGTAATCATTCCAGCCGTCATCAATAAGAAGCTCGCACCTTTCTCTTGTGTAGGGGATTGATTTACCTTCTTTGGTTCTCCAAGAACCGTTTTCGGTGGATATGTCTAGTTCTAAGTCGTTCATTTTCAGAAACTAAAAACTCAGAAACTTGCAGCGAAGCATTTATGCAATTCAACTGGGAGCGACCCAGTTAATTACGCTATTAGAAAACTACAGCACCTTCGATTGCGATACAGAGTTCTCCCGGACTCAACATACTCGGCAGGCACATAAACTCGGAAAGCGCCATCTTCCCAAATTTGCTCGGCATTCGGGGGATGAAACTTTATCTGATGAGGAATCTGAGCTGTTTTGAGTGCGGTTTCGATCGGTTGATGGTGATGGGCATAGAAGTCGCTGAGGGCGACGAACCCATCGGCATTTTTAGCGGGCAAATTATCTGTCATCGTTGATATTTCCCTGAAAGTGTGTAGTAAGCAGTAGTGTGTCTATTTTCATCAGCCGTCACATTTAATCGAAAGTAATTACCGTCAGATTTATAAGTTTCTGGGACTTGGGAAGAGTAAAATTCAACTTCTTCTAAAGTAACGAAACCTTCTTGAGCAGGGTGATACATCTGTAAAACTAGAGTAGAGTAATTTTCCGTAAATAGTTCTTGATTAACCAGTGCTTAATACCCTTGGCTAGACGAACTTTTGAAAGTTCTTCTAGCTCTTGCTTGGCTAATTCAAAACCTCTATCCCCGAAATAAGTAGCCCGTTTGTCAGAAGAAAATTTGTCTTCGTTCGGGATAAACTTTGGAACGTCCCAGAAATCAGGGTTTTCATTAGTTAAGTCATCATTGGTCATCAAATAACCAATTAGCTGTGTACCATCACCGGTGAACGTTACAACATCCATTTCACCAGGAAATTTGAGGACTTCAATGTAGCTCATTAATACAGTTTCGGCAGAGTTCTCAGCAGCTAGATATCGATAGCCCTGAACTCTAACAATGTAAGTGTCCTTATCAATCATTAAACCCTTTAGGGTATCGGTGTCGATGTTTATCATGATGGTAAATCCAAGAATAAAGCAACATCTTGCAGCGAAGCACTAATGGGAGATAACCCTCTCCCATTAATTTTATTAATCAGCTTCAGCCCCCCAGGAGTCCCAGTTCGGGCGAGGTGTACGGGAAAAGAGTTCAATTCTGGAGGGAGTGGAAAGTTTACCCAGTTTCTCGCAGTTTTCCAGTTTTTCGGCGAGTCGATCGGCAATGTCCCAGAATTGTTCAGGCTTCTGTGAATGCTTGGTGCGCGGTGCCCGAATGATGTTGACGATATTCGTCAAGCCGTGATGGGTAAAACTCCCAGGATTGCCTTTAGTGGCTACAAGAAAATGCTCTGTGCAATTCCGACCGTAGTGACCTATTCCGGCATGAGGTTTGCCAGCCTTGGTGATTTTCTCCCAGGTAAAGGTACTGTGATGGGTAAATCCCCAGTGCTCCAGACACCGGAACCCTAGCGCTTGATGGTTGTTTGTTACCCACAGCAGCAGATACGAGTCCTGATTGGCGATCGCACTGATCGGCATACTCTTAATCTGCTGGTCGGTCATGCTCGGATACGGACATCGACCCCGATGGCTAGGGTCTGTTTCTCGTAAGTGAAAGTCCCAGGGCGGGTCTAGCACTATCAGCCGATAATCGTTGCAGGGAATCGGGCGCAGATTTGGGATGAGGTTAATGGCGATCGACAGTTTAAGTTGCCCAACCTTATCATCAGGTTTATACTTGCTTTCACTCCCAATCTTGTTTTCAGTTCTGAGAGTTTTCATAGTCGATACTTTGGATGAGCTTTGATTTTGTTGATGATTAGTCCGTAGACAAACATTGTTTGCGTCTGTTCAATTTTCACGCTATCTAACTGGGCTACATCTGCAAGTAAACACTTAAGGATTTGAATTGCGTTCTCGCCTTCTAATCCTGTGACATTCTGAACAAGTTGAGCTGCAATCGCAAAATACCCCAAATCCGATTCAATGGCTCCAGCTAAAATCTTCTTAGCAAACTGTTTAAAATTCCAGTTGTTGTCTCGTGCTAGCTGAAAAATTTTGTCAACTTCTTCTTGGGTTTTTTGAGCTTTTCGTTGAATTTCTTCCTCTGTTAGAGGGATTTCTTCTTCGGCTTGAGGAATTAAAGTCATGTCTTTCTCCTGTCCTGATAAGTAGATGCTGTGATTAAGATGATTAGGAAAGCAGGTAATAGCTTCCATAACTGAAAGCAGCTACAAAGTTCCTTGCTCAGCCTGAATAGATTTGATAAGTAACCCATGCTGAAACAAGAGGTGAGCTTTATTGATGCTTCCCATATCTAATTTCTTGGTTTGAGCCACAAAAAAGAAAAGTATGGCATGGTTTGCTTCACCTTCTAGTCCCGTGACTGTGTTAATGAGTTCAATTGCAATGGCGACGTAACCGGAATTACAAGCAACACAACCCGCCAAAATCTTCTTAGCAAATTGTTCAAAATCCCACAAAATAGATGTAGCTAAATTAAAAATTTCGTCAATTTTGGCTTGAGTTAGCTCAGCTTCTTGGTCAGTTGAGAGTTGAGGAATTGAGGCTTGTTGCTGAGTCATCATTGGCACTCCTGAGTATTTTTAAATCAACAACTAACAACGAAGTATTAACTAGCTGGTTTCGGGATACGTTTCTGATATTCCACTAATCCATCAGCCATTAAAGTTATAGCTGCCTGAGTTGTCTCTGAGTTACCTAATAGACTAGCTATCATCATTTCGTCAATTTTGGCACAACAGACTTCTATTGGTAAACCTGTAGCGCTTTCCAATAAAAGGCTTGAAAATGCTAAATAATGGACATCTTGTAAGAGTACATTATCCCAAATTTCGATAGCAAACTCTCTGATACTCAAGCGCCGTTTCCCGGCACTGTTCACGATACTCTTAATTTCATCTTTGAATTCTCGGATTTCTGCTTCAGTAGACTCTTCAGTGAGTTGTTCAATTTCTGGACACATTTTGGCTTCCTCATAAGAGTAAAAGTCAATCCCCCAAAGCGAAGCATTATAAGCTTCACTTTGGTTTTGACCATTAGCACCACTTGCCAGCAACTATCACGACTTCGCCATTTTCTTCAACTTGAGACTCAATGTTAAATCCTTGATTCCTCAGTGCTGCCAGGGTGTTTTCCCGTGCATACCAAGGCAAAAGTTGTTCCATAAATTTCTTGGCATCTTGTTGAGAACCGTCACGAGTTAAAAACTCGAATTCCTCTGTTTCTTCTACTAATTTGAAGCCAAAGTCATAACCACCCTGATAGCTTTGCTTGCGCCGAATGACAAATTCCGCTAGTTTACTGTTGCCGAAAGGGTCATGAATTTGAGCATTACTTTCTAGATAAGCCCCGGTCAGAATTCCATCAAGTCCAGATTCAATCATTTCCTGAAGAACTTGTTGGAGGACGATCGGATTCTTGATTTGAGTTCGGAGATGAGTTAAATGTGACATCTAAATTCCTTTAGAGTTGGACAATGAACGAGTTAATCTTCAAAAGTTTTAGCAAAAGTTGCTCGTTGTGCGCCATCAATTTCAAGTTTTTTCACTTGTTTTGATCGAATCAGTGCCAGTCGCAAAGCTAGATTATTGTTCCGAAGTTGGTTGTAAATCCATCCGATGCAGGGGAGTTCGAGGTCGGCGGTGGAGTAATGGCAAGCCATGATTCGCATGGGGTTTGTGAGTTGGGAGACGACTTCCGAAAAATCAATGTCTGGGTTAGCGATCGTCTGACTCAATTTCTGATGATTTTCTCGGCTATAGCCAGAGATTGTGTTCAAATCTCTGTCTTGTTTCCAGGGACAGTTTTTGCACTGCTTAGTTTGTGTTAGTTCCATGATTTTTGAGTGGGATTGGTTGGGAACGATTATTAATAACTAAACCGTTATAAATGAGTTGTACAGCCCACTGACTCTTTGCAATATTCTGGGCAAGTGTTTCTTTAGCTAAGAACCGGAGAAATGCCAGATTTTCATCTTGAACTAGACCTGTAGCCAGATTAATCATTCGTGAGGCGATCGCCACATAAGGCGCTTCCTGCTTCACTGCATTTACCCAAATTTTAAGAGCAAAAACCTCCAACGTTATTTTGTTACTAATTGCTTCTGCAAAAATTTCGTTAACTTGGGCTTGGAGCGAGCGAAGTTGTTCCTCTCTTGTAAGTCCTGTGTCCAAAGTCATGGCGATGCTCCTAATTTGTGTGAATGATGTAGTGCGAAAGTCTGTCCAGCAGCCAGTGGGGGAAAACTGGACAGACTTTTAAGATTTAGTTTTCGTCGGGCAACAGAAGGATTTTCTCTTGTAGATAAAGTTTGAGTTCTGGCAAGGGAAAATCGGTAAATGGAATCTGTTGAATAATCGCAGGTTTAGTTTCGGGGGTTGGTGAATCTTCCTAACAAGTCAATACCGCAGCATTGCCTCGTTTGGGCTTAATAAACTCATGTGCATTTCCGACATGAAGGAACCAAAGTTGAAACTCGGTTAATCGGTGAATTCTGTTAGCTCTGGGCTGATGAGAGCCGATCGCATCAAGCAACCAAAAGCATTGAGCATTCTCAGCCAAATATTTAACTCCGTCAGTGTAACAAAGCCCAAGAAAATGTCTGTAATATTGCTCACTTCCACAAAAATGTTGCAAATTCTGCAAGAGTGTTTCAGCATCCATCATTGCCTTTGCCATAATCTGATTGCTAAATTAAAAACATCATTTCCTTACAGCGAAGCATTACATCACCATTTCAATTTCCTTTTGGTTCAAATGCTTCGGTTAATTTGTCATCAATAGCAAAAGCAATAATTCCGATCGCATCTCTCATCGCTGTTTCATCTCCCTGCTTAGAACGCAAAATCAGTAAAGGAATTCTGCTTTTATCAGGAAATACCTCATTAATCAAAATCAAAGCATTTTCGTTACCATCCAGGGCGGTAGACCAAATCACTGAGGCAAACGCCCAATTATTTATTACTTCTTTTTTACCTTCATCGGTATCGATCGTTTCCAAACTTGACAAAGGATGAACAAAATGGGGTTCCATATTCTGCCTCAATTTATGTGAGCAATTCCTAAATCAAAAGCAAAAAGCGAAGCATTTAACTTCGCTTTTTGATAACGATTAATTTTCATCAACCTGAAGGGGGGCAAAACGAGAATATGAAGTGGGTTGCGTGTGAACGTCAGGGATGCTGGCGGACTTAGCACCGGAGCGAATGGCCCAAGTTTTGAGTTCATCAATTTGCGCCTCGGCTATTTGTGCCAGAGGGACGCAACCTGCGATCGCAACAAGCAAATCATCCTGGGTAAACTCAACCCCGGCGCTAAAACCATTTTGCATCGCGTCGTAGACAACTTGCTGAATTTCAGCGCCTGAGAAATTTTTCGATTGCTCTGCCAGCAGCTTCAAATTGAAATCGCCGGCATTGACTCGATCGGGTCGGACGCGGGTGAGGTGTACTCGGAAAATTGCTTCCCGCTCTGTGAGGTTCGGCAGATCAACCCAAAAAGTTTCATCAATGCGGCCTTTCCGAATCAGCTCGGCGGGCAAAACTTCGGCTCGGTTCGCGGTCATGACCACAAAGACTGGCGCGGTCTTTTCTTGCATCCAAGTGAGTATCGTTCCAAATACTCGCTGGGAAGTGCCGGAGTCACCATCCATGCCACTGGCGATGTTGGCGAACGCTTTATCGACCTCATCTATGAAGAGCACGCAGGGTGCGATCGCCTCGACCAGCTTAATTACCTGTCTGATGCGGCTTTCACTTTCACCGACCATGCTGCCGAACACGCGACCGACATCGAGGCGCAGCAGAGGGAGTTTCCATTCCGTGGCGATCGTCTTGGCAAGCAGACTTTTCCCGGTTCCTTGAATGCCAGCGAGCAAGACACCTTTCGGGTTTGGTAAACCATATTCGCGGGCTTGGTCAGTAAAAGAGCGCGATCGAGATTTGACCCACTGTTTGAGAATTTCGAGTCCGCCGACGACTTCCAGACCATATTCAAGCGGGATAAATTCTAGAATGCCAGTCTCGCGAATTGTTTGGCGTTTCTCCTCGATGATCGCAGCTAGAGCGGTACTATCGACTTTGCCTCGTTTACCACGTGCCAAACATTTCGCCAGGACACGAGATATCCGGCATCGGGTCAGCCCCTGGCAAGCTTTGACAAACTGCTGCCGTTGTTCCGCATTTAGTTTGAGATCCGGGGGTTCGACCAATCGAGTGAGCAAGTTCGATATCTCCTCAATGCCTGGTAAGGAAATATCCACCACCGTCGTTTCTTGAGCGAGTTCTTGGGGAATTCGGAGTTGGTCGGAAAGAATTACCAGACAGCGACGGTCACGGGCAATTTGCCATGCCAGGTTTTTTAGTTCCCGGATGATCGCTAATTGATTCATTGCTATCTGCCCGTTGGCACCGGGGGCTATTAAACTCCCCAAATCCTTCATTACAAAAACAGTAACTTGCTCCATTGGCGGCGCTTTACTGATGCGCTCCAGTGCTTGCATCGGATTTCCCTTGCCTAAACCTGAGTCATTCCATCCCCTGGCAAAATCCCAGAAGTATATTTGTCCCTCTATGCCTTTGATTACTTCGCACAAGATTTCTTCGGCTGGTTCTTCTTCCGGGCTCACTACCCACAACAAAGGAAATCTCGCTAATAACATTAGCTGAATTTCTTTCTTTTGGTCTATCATGTTTTAATCCAATTATCAATTGCTAATTACTCTCTACCCAGCAGTGATGCGTACTTAATCCCATATCAAATGATTTGCCGAGCTAGTACGCAATCGAGCTTTTGAGCCACCAATTTTGCTACCTACAAGTCTTGAGCTACCCACTCAAGACTTATTAGCTCTCTAGCAATACCCATTCTCCCTTCTGGCTCAGTAACAGTAACAGAAACTGCTACTGAGCTTTTTGTTTCTGTTTCTGTTTCTGTTTCTGTTTCTGTTTCTGTTTCTGTTTCTGTTTCTGTTTCTCATTGCACAGCCACTTTTTGCCTTTTGGTTCTGGGAGCAGGTTCAAACGGCTTAGCTGGAGGTTGAACAGATTCAACAGACTCAACTGATTCTGAACTAGACTCAGAGTTAATGGGGTCAGAGTCAAAGCCAGAGTCAGAGTCAGAGTTAACGGGTTCTAAAAGAGGGTCAACCAAGTCTGAAATTGTTTCAGGAAGTAGTTCTGGGAGTATTTCAGGAAGTAATTCAGCTTGAGGTTCAGAGTGAGATTCAGATTGAGCGGCTTGAGTTTTAGCAAGACGTGCTTTCAAATCTTCAATTTCTCTGAGAGCTTCCGACAAATCAGCGTGGAGTGTTTCGTTTTCTACCATGAGCTGAGCATCTGTAACTGGCTCATCATCTGAATCATCTAAAACTCGATCGACTTGTAAAGCGCCACTAACTTTCTGTTGACTTTGCAGATTAGTGATTGTGCTCGAAGCCTCTTTAAGTTGCGCTCGAAGTTGTTCTAGTTGAGATTCAAGGACTTGTTTCTCACCAACTTGTGCTTGAAGAGTTTGAATTTGAGAATGAAGGTTCGTAACTTCACGTTCTCGTGCTTCGATTCTTCCTGTGAGTTGTGAAATTTCAGAGATTCGATCGCGGGCTGCCGTTTCAAATTCAGCAACTTCAGCCAACCGTTGTTCAGCGAGTGTAAGTTTTGCTTGTAATTCGTTACGATCTGCTTGTAGAGAGTCTAACCGATGACGAAATTCTTCAGAATCTGCCAATTGTTGTTTATTCAGATTCATGTACGCTTCTTTGAGTTCGAGTTTCTGACGTTCGTACTCAGATTTGTAAAAATTCAGCTCCATTTCCATTTTTGGAAATCCTTGGAGTTGTTGGCGAAGAATTTCGTTCTCCTGAGCCAGCGATTTCATGCGATCGCCACTGATACTGGTATCCGCTTTTTGGTAAGCTAAGCGGTAACTGGCGAGCGCCATTTGTTTCATCACCGCCAGAAATTCTTCAGGCACTTCGGATTCATCCAGCAAACCGTCGTCTACGGCTTCCAGCAATGCAGTTGCTAAATCTTTTTCAGATTTTCCTTGCTTGAGGAGTGACAGATTTTCCGATCGCCATTCCTTGACCAGTTTGCATACTGTGTCCGTACTGCCTCCGTAACCGTAGATTTCTTTGAGGGCTGCGTTTACTGATCGAACTGCCACCCCTACCCGATTTTTCTGAAGCACGGCACAGGCAAAATCCACCATTTCCCGACTAATTCCTGTGTACCCTGTGTGTTGCTTCTTGTGATTATCTAAATCAAACCCAGACAAGTCAAGGCTTGTAAACGTTGTTGGTAGTTTTGCCATTGCTACTCATTGGTAAATAGATTGGTAACCTACTTACCAATTTACACCATTTACCAATACTGGTAAATACATTTATTAAAAAGTTATAAGAGAAATAGAAGGATTTAGGAGGCAATGCGCTCGGCAATAACCTGGAGCACAACAGCAAGCTCTTCCTTTGAAATAGTACGAACTTGCTGTACGAGCTCTTGTAAGCGGCTGGGTTTGCGCTTCCCAGCCAGGACTAGCTTGAATTCTTCAAGAGTTTCGCCTCGGAAATGAGCGATACGTTCAAGATTTTCTAGGTCGGGAATTTTCTCCAAATTTTCCCAAGCTTTGATGGTGGGATGAGTTACCCCCAACAAGCGACCAAATGCTCGATATGGTCTATTTGCCCGCATTTCATAGATCAGCTCAGCAAATTTTTTCTTGGTGTGATCATCCATTACATATCGCTGAAGTTCCCTCTGCCTGGGGTTTCCAGAATAATTAGGATCATTTTGGCTAGGATTCTGATGGCTCTGAGAGTGGTTCAGGCAGCCAGTGGCAAGAGGTAGCACCGGGAGGGAAGATTCAGTTTCCACATCTGGATAGTCGTCGAACAAAAAACGAAAATTGATAGGTGATGGGGTATCCATTTGGTAAATAAGGTAGTATTGTGGTAAATACGCCTGGTAATACAGTTACCAAGCTTCTATTCGCAGGTACAAGGCACAGATACAAGGCACATAGTACAGGGGAAAGGTAAATAAGCGAACTCAAGCTAGTAATAGCTTAAGCCGTAGCAGACATTGAGTTAATCACATTCTGAGTTGTTCGCAACCACCTTAGTTTGCTTTGAGCTCTTCTGGATTCTCAATCACCACACCCTTAAATGCTTTGCGGTCTTAGCCTGTCCTGACTTTGAAACAGGTACTACGTCCGCCTTACTTTCTTACTTTAGCGTAACAACTTCGCCGTACATCAGCAAAGCTCCATCATTCTTCTTTGAGCTTGGCATATTTTGCAATGCACGGGCAACCCTAACACGCAGTCAAGAAAGTTTAAGCGTGGACTGCTACCAATCTTTTACTCACTATTTCTTTTATATGACAGAATCACTAAGCTCAACAGTGTCAACTGTGTTAGCGGATACCAACAATTTGCCAGAGAAAGCAAGAAAAACCAAGCGTACCTTATTAATTTCTGAAGACATCGACCACAAAGTTCGTGTTTTCGCAGCGCACAAAAGAATTAGTGTGGGTTCTTTAGTAGAAACAGCTTTAATTCTTTATTTCTCTTCTCAGAACATCTCTCAACAAAATACTGAAACTTAAGTATTAGAGAGGTTCTGATGACAATAAACGGATGGTGTCGTGTTAACTATCACAAAGATGGTAAACGTCGTTTTGCGAAGTTGACGGACGGCTTATGCTGTGAATGTCTAGCCGATCGACTCAATAAAGCAATTACTGGATCAGCCCCTGAAACCGTCGTTGAACCTAAACAATCACAGCAACGAAAGAAGGAAATAGCTAATCGAAGAAAAATTACTTGCCTCGAACAGAAAATTATGGATTTGGAGGTAGAACGCGACAATCTAGATTCAGAGATTAATCATCTGCGATTGAAATTGCAGACTCTTATCAACTCCTTAAACCAATCAGGAGTTAAAAAATCAGGAATAGAATCAGGAGCAAAGACGTGAGTAAGAAAATAGTGATCGATCGTGAATTAGCAGAAAAACATCTCAATTACCTGGGATATGAATCAGGTCAAGCCTACTTGAGATTTTTGTATCCTTCCACAGACGATCGTAAGAAGAAAGATAAAGGACGCAAACTCTCTGACCTCAACTGGCAACAAATTGAACAATATCAAGCAGATGGGCGCGGTGTTTATGTAGTCATCAATGGCGCTGGCGGTACTGGTCAAACCGATGCTGATATTAAACAGTGCTGCGCTATTTTCTGTGAATGGGATGACATATCGCTAGCTGAACAGTTCGAGAAATGGAGTGAAGTCAGTTTTGTAGAACCGACATTCACAATATTTAGTGGTGGCAAGTCCATGCAACCTTATTGGTTGTTCGAGGAGCCTATTACCCCGGAGCAGTGGCGCGAACTGCAAGTGCTTCTCATTGAGATAATGGAAGCTGATGGAAGTAATAAAAATCCCAGTAGGATGTTACGCCTAGCAGGGGCTTGGCACATCAAACCCGATCGCCCACCAATCAAATCAGAAATTGTCAGTGAATCAGGTATTCGATACAATTACAATGATTTGCGGGAACGTCTTAGTAGATTATTCGCCGAGCTTGAGCAAAGAAGAAAGGAGGAAAAGGAGCGGAATCAGCAAAATTTACTCGATTTATTAGCCAATTCTTCTAGACCAATAAGCATTGAAAATATCGCTAACGGTACAGGAAGTGCTGGCACTTCCACAGCGACACTTATAAAACCAACAGAAACTCTCCCCGCGTCAGGAACCAAAAAGATAAAATTCAAAGATCTTAAAGTTCCGGTGCCGATCGCCATACCCTTGGCTTCCGCCTTGGGGAAAGCCAAAGTTTATCTGAATGGAATCGAAACTCAAAGAAATACATCAATGGCAATGCTCGCCAGAGATTTACTTGGAGTTCAGGCCGAATTTCAGCGTTTAGGACAACTTACAGATGACGATGCTTATACATTATTTTTGGATGCTTGTCGCCGTTGTTCACCCGGTGGCGGATGGGATGAGGATGAATGGCAGCAGATATGGGATTCGGCTGTTAAATCCAATCCAGTCTCCTCTATCAAACACTATATTCCTGATGGAGTAGAAGGCTGTATTAAGGGCGTATATTGGCGCTTTCTCAAAGCTCAGCAACCCTTTGATTTAGATTTCTCACCTAAGTCTGATTCTGCGTCTATTCCTGATTCTGTTGCTGAGTTAGAAAACCCAAAGTCATCGGCTTTTAACATTTTGGATTCTAATGACAAGATGATTCAGGATTACAAAAAGTTGAACCGACATTTTGGGAAACAAATCAGGCTAAACATACTCAGCAAACGAATCGAAATAGATGGAAAACCTGTATCTCTCGATCGAGTCCGGCTTCAACTCGCAATCAGACACGGAGTATTGACTCGATCGAGTAGAGAAGATGTCCAAGACATTCTAACAGAAATAGCTGTGGAAAATCAATACTCACCTATTCAAGAGTATCTAAATTCTCTGCCAATGGCTTCAGATACTTCCATTTTAGATACTTTGGTTCAAAGATATTTTGGTGTGGAAGGTGAACTTTATACAAAATTCATCCGAAAGACTTTAATTGGTGCTGTAAAGCGCGCCTTTGAACCGGGTTGCAAAATGGATACAGTTTTAATTTTGCAAGGACCTCAAGGATTCCGAAAATCTACATTTTTCAAAATCATGGCAGGCAAGCAATATTTTGACGATTCTTTAGGGACGGTTTCAGATAAAGATGAACGTCTAAAACTTCACCGAGCTTGGTTAATTGAATGGTCGGAGCTAGAGTCAATATTCAAACGCCGCGATGTCTCGGCAACCAAAGCTTTCCTCTCCTCTGGGACAGATGCTATTCGACCGCCATATTGTCGAGATACCGAAGATTTCGATCGACCTAGCATTATTGTTGCCACCACCAATAAGCAAGAATTTTTGGCAGATGAAACTGGCAACCGCCGATTTTGGATAATTCCGGTTAAACAAAAAATTGACACCAAATTACTCAGGCAAGAACGAGACAAAATTTGGGCTGCTGCGATGCTGGCTTATCGCTCTGGTGAAGAACCCTATCTTGATTTTGGAAATGATGAAGAAAAAGCGGAACAGTTAACAGAGGATTTTCAAACCTCTGACCCCTGGGAAGATTTCATCCTCAATTACATCGAGCACCGTGACTACGTTCAGTTGAGTGACCTCCTTAACCATCTCCAAGTCGATCTGAGTCGGCAAGAGCGATCGCACCAAATGCGCTGCTCGGCTATTCTCAAAAAAATCGGGTGGGAACGAGAATTCAGAATGATCGGCTCCAAACGGGTTCGAGTTTGGGCAAAAGTCGAGATAGATGAACTCGCTGATCAACCTCAAATTTTGAAAATCCCCTTAAAAATGGAGGTCGATCGCGAGGTTGATCTCCATGCTACGTCTGGGTTTGATCGACCTGATCAACCTGATCGTCCTGTTTCTCAAACTTTACTAATTCCTGATTCCCACCCTGATTTCCCTCCCTATTCCCCTGACCAAATCTCCAATCCAACGTCCGAGGAAACTTCTGAGCCGACCTCTGAGCCGACCTCTGATTATGGCGAGAGTGCGATCGCCCAATCATGTGAACCGATCGCAGATTTAGCAAGCAAGGACGCGCTGACCGATGCTGAAAAAGCAGCAGATTTAGAAAGTTTGGGTGAAAAGGTCGATCGGGTCGATCGGGTCGATCAAACCCTTACAGAGCAAGCCTTTGATTCCGATCGACCTTTCCAAAATGAGGTTGATCTTTCAAAAAATGAGGTCGATCAGCAAACTCAACAACAAAGAGAGGAAGCTGACCTACTCGAATATATTCGGACAGTGCTCGAAGCCGGCGACCCGGAATTAGCTAGAAGTATCCAGAGCGTTTTGAAGGAAGTTTGCGGAGTCGGTGCGGCCGATCGCCAAAAGGTCTGGGCAAGCCTGACCGAAGCCGAAAAAGCCGCCTTCACCGCTCTACTCAAAGCCCCCATACCCGAAACCCCTGAAACTTCGGGAGCTACATCTGAACCTGTAGAGGAACCCACACCGACCACACCAGCCGAACCAGAATCAGAATTAAATCCTGCGAATTCTGCATCCAAACCTGAACCCAAACCTGAACCCGTAGTCGAGCAATTAATTAGTGATGAAGATGCAGAGAAACTGCGAGAACTAGCACTGATTTGGTGGAATGAATACTACCCAGAACAACTGCAAGCTCTTCTAACACAAATGTACGGTTGGCAGACACCAGGGACTAAGTACGACGTTGCTGTGATAATTCAGTGGCTGGAGGGGGAAAGTGCGGAGGTTCGCGATCGAATCTATCAATTGATCACCCTCAAAAATCACAATTCTTCAACAGATTCTCTAACAGATAAGGAAACTGACTAGGAAACAGTAGAGATTATGACCAATGAAAGAACAGGGGAAGATGAAAGTCAATCAGATAAACTCTCAACTGAACTTACAGTTGAACAAAAGTTTAGCCTTAAAGTTTATTCTGAGCAGACTAAATCTCTTTCCGCTGAAGAGGCACAGATTTTGCTGATTGAAATGGTTCGTCGAAATATGATCCAGAGTAACATTATCAAACATCTCGTTAATTCTCAAGATGAATAAATCATCTAATTCAGGTTCTGATTTAGGTTTTTAATTAAATATTAAGGGAGGTAAATTATTAATTTTTTTGTGGTTTTTGAAGGATATTCAATATAATGAGAAGATGAACTTTTGGAGGGATTTAAAGAAGAAATAGAAAACAAACCGAGGAGTTAGCGATACCATCTGGTCTTTGTTTTTGTTGCAAGTTTTATTTGCAGCTTTGAAATTGCGTTCTTCTCTATAGTCACTTACAAAAAAAATTAAAAGTTTCACCGTTCCAAATTCGATCGCACTCGCTGCAACAGTACCACAATCTCAGGGCTGCTTCATCGGTGCGGAGTCCTCTCCCAAACTTAAATTCCACATAGTCGAGGAAATGCTTGAGGTACGAGTCACACCAAGATTTCTGGACAATTGCCTTAATTTCTTTAAGAGTGGAAGGTTCGTGGCACTGGTGGGGAGGTACTGAAATTTGTAAGTTTTTTCAAGGATTTTCTAGAATTCCTCCAGCAAAGCTAACGAGTAACTTTTTTTTCTTACCCCCATTCCCAAAAAGCCTTCATCAGCACAGTCCGCTCCCGTATCCTCATCGGCTTAAGCTTTTGTGTCTGGCAACCAGTCCCTAAATTTCTCAGTAACGTGTTCAGAAACAGAAAAATACGTTTTGTTTCCGAAAAATAAAGAAACGTGTTTCTGTAACCCAAGATGTTTAGCGAGAGTAGAACGCTAGATTTTACGGCGCTTGTACCCGACAAAACGGTGAAAGAAGTCAGAAACAGAAAAGATTTTTGTTTCTGAGGCCTGTACTTGGTGAGGGAGGAGTCAAAATTACAATCCCAAATAATGTTTAATTTACTTGTAATACTTACTGTCTATAGATTTGAGGTATTAATGGTCGAGTGAGTGGGGAAGCAGAAGTAAATCATACTACTCGGAATTCAGGTGCAAGTAAAGGGAAGGAAGCTACTTCAGAAGTGCCAAAAGTAGACAAAAGCAACACTTTGAGCTTTACTTCACGACTACCTGAACAGGAACACTCGAAGGCTCTGGCAGCACTTTTACTACTTCTCTCGACAGCACAAATCTCTTCTGGGGAAGTGATTTGTTTGATGCCGCAAAATCCCGAGCGAGTGCTGTGGTTAGGAATCAAATTACTTGATAAAAATGACAGCGATGATTAGAGATGTCCTAGACGGCTGAACTGGTGGGAAGAAGTTTCAACGAGGCAAAGTCTGCTATTAAGTTTTACAAAACCAATAGGGCGCATTCAAAGAATCAATTAACAGTTCCCTGTTTTAACATAAAAAAGCCTGTATGATACAGGCTTTAAATTGGGAAGTATAAGTAACTTATTTAGACGGTTCAGAGGCATCAGGAAAAATAGAAGAAGACTCTGGTTTTAGTCGTTTTCGAGTTCTTCGTTGGGGTCGAAAAGATTCTCGCCCCGATTCACTGTCGTTTTGAAGTCGATCGTTTTCAGGTTGCTGTTTTCTTGGGTGTTTGCTTGAGTCCTGTCCTTTGTACTTAGAATTGTATTGAGTCGTGTTTGCTGTCGGATAGTCATGCGTTTTCAATGGTGCTTCCGTAGGTGGCTCATAATAAGGGTCGTTGTATGGCGGTGAATCATAAGGAGCAAAGTCTATTGGAAAATAATTAGGAGGTTTTCTAAGGCTGTTTGTATAGGGCGATTTGCCTTTATTTGCAACTATCCCTAAAGCGATTGTAGCCAATCCACCAATCAAAAGTCCATCATCAGAGTTAATTCTGTTCGTCACGACTAAAAGCTGGGCAACTCCACCAATAGTGCCGAAAACAGTGGCTAACAGATCTAAAAAAGTGTCTGGTGTTATTTTCATCGTCATAAATTAGTGTGTTCTTCTGGGCATAATTCGGGTCATCAAAAGCTGATTCAATATATTCAATCAAGCTTTTGCATTCCTAATTGGGCTAATGTTTCGATAGATAATTAATTGAAAGAGGCTAGAAAATATGATTTGCAATCGCTCCTACTTCCTATCAATTATCGTTGTTATTTCCCAAATATGATTTTTTTTATCAGCTTTAATCTGTCTTGCAGCTAGATAAAAAATAAAGGATAATACTGCGAAAAATAGGCTAATACTTGAGACAAGTAAGTTAATACGTTCGATACACCCTTAGTCTTTACTAGCTCTGTTGATAAGTAATTAGCAAATTTTGAGCCGTAGTTTGTCATTTAACAAGCGATCGATTGCAGAAAATAAATTCTCGTAGATTACTGGGCAACAACAGCCAATCTATCTGCCGCAATAATAGTTGTCGGAAACACAAATCTCTCGTCAAATCTGTATCTACGATCGGATTTTGCGAGATACATAAAGTCAAAATGTTCTTCAGAAAGCCGACCAACGAGACACCCAGCCGCAGCAGTATGGATGTCATGAATAGGATGATTCCAGCCGTGGTGCTGGTTTATGCCGTAGACTCCCCATTCGATCTGATCGCCTGTCCGCTTCATGTCGCGATTGTAATCGCGATGAATTTTAACTTCATCGATCTGCACTAAAGCCTCATGAGGACTTGACCATCCATGAAGGCCGACTTGCCAAGCTTTGTATTGCCCAAATCCGATTCGAGCAGCGCCGTTTGGATTCATGGGATTGTCGGTGTAATAGAATCCCGGTTCCGTCGTCGCTATCCAAATGCCTTCGATTACTGGCTGATAATTTTCAGTAAAGGCAATGATTATTCTCAAATCATTGAAGTAATTAGGTCGATCGTCATTTTCCGTTCCATTAGTGTCCGCTCCTTCTACATAGATTATGTTTTTCTCCGACCTTCCCCGGGAGATTTCATAATTTTGCTGTTCCATGTAGTCAATAATTCTTTCGGCAAATGTCTTCGCCATTTCACTTTCCTCGGATTAGATGTACTGTGCAAAAGTCTTACAGTGTTTGAGTGTTAGAGTGATAACTTCTTAAATTCATAGGGCAAAATCATGTTTGGTTCTGCCCAGATTCCTACTTTTTTTCTGTTAGCTGTTGCTGCTGCATTTATGATTGCCCGCAATAAATTTATTTCTCTCACATTGTATATGTGACGATTAAAGGGCAATCGAGAAACAGCCAAGCCAGACTGAGCCTGTTTTACCTGG
Organism: Microcoleus sp. MOSTC5; assembly: GCF_036701825.1. NCBI lineage: Bacteria > Bacillati > Cyanobacteriota > Cyanophyceae > Oscillatoriales > Microcoleaceae > Microcoleus > Microcoleus sp. MOSTC5. Next base: position 44,718 of record NZ_JAUBRK010000032.1, read on the forward strand.
ACATTGTTTGATAGGAGTAAATTGTCGATGTAAACATCGCAAACCCACCTCCGGTACATATCTTGTTCATAGGGAATAGCTATCAGCGCTCTATTTTGAATTAAATTCATCAACGCTAATTTTGCTTTTTGTGCCCATTCCCAATGTTTTAGAATCAGTGGATCAGAGCTGTTTTTATCTGGTTTTTGAGACTCAGGTGTGTCGATCCACTGCGATCGGCAGATAATAGTTTGACTATCTGTACCTTTTGGAGATACTAATTCCAAGTTGAAACTATCTCCATCGTAGATAAAGCCTAGTTCAGCTTTGTAGGCTGTTCCTTTAATTATTTCCATGACAGAAACTCCTAAAACTTTATTTTAAATGAGCTTGAGGGGTTTATGTCATCAGTAAATTCCGATCAATTCGATAAACTTAAAAATTTATATACATAGGCTTTATCCATATTCTCTTAGCGTTTTTCCATCGTTTACCTTCACCAGCCTCCAAAACTCTCCAGTGTCCTCGTCTCCAATGTGCAACAGGTGATGAATGAATTTTCTTTAGTTTTGTTTTTTCATTATCATCTTCTTGTTCTTCCACAATTTCTTCAAAAGTTTCTAAAGAATCGGATTGTGGAATAGAAAAACCTTTACCAAGCCAACGAGGAAATCGATCGACTGTTTTGGATTTGTGTAATTTTTCTCCAAATCCTTTAGGAGATGGTAAGTCTTTCTTCTCTATGTCGCTAACCAGAGAAGGAAGAAATTCAAGAGTCAACAGAATATTGATGACCAGATTCCTTAAACGTTTGATGAGAATTCTATCTTCAGGAGTAAGAGCATCACGTCCAATATCAGAATTTTCGTCATAAATCAAAGTGTCTCCATTTTCTGTAACCGCAGTGCCGGAAGTCCACACAGTTTCGTGAGTATCTATTGTAGAATACTGAAAGTATAAAGGATAGCTTAATTTAAACGGATGAATCGAGATATCTCTCCAAGTCGCTGAATTCCATTCAGGATAATTAATATTGTTACAGCTAATTGTCAAGTAATCGATCGAAGCTCCATTGGGTGGTGCATAAATTGATCCTTTGGGTATGGCTAGCAAAAAAGTGGGTAGAGAGGGCTGCCATCCGCATAAAACCCCTGGTTTATGGAGAGCATCAGTCTGGTCAAACGCTTCAATTAACTCATGAGTTAAACAGTACATCGGCGCTTTTTGGGCAAACCAGAGTGCGATTCGGTAGCTTTGGATAAACGCTGAGATGTCAACTTGTGCATATTCCAAATCACAGGTTGTTAAACCGATCGCAATTATTTGGCTCAGCACTTGCCAGCTTATGTATTCTGATGGCACTCGATAATTCATATCTTCTCTTATACTTGCCAACAGCTCTTTGTTGATTTTTTCAAACATCAGCAAACTCTTGTTCCGATTCATCTGCGGTTGTAGAGTCAAAAATTTAGATTTTTTTGGCATAATGAAACCTTTAAATTAGTGTTATATTATATTGTAGTTTAGCTCTCTTTCTCTGCATACAATTACAATGATTTGTAAAAAATTGTAAGAAAATGGAAAGATATTACAAACCGCTCTATAAACCAAATCAGGTGTTTTGTGGTTCAGGACAAACAGCCATAGTAACAGGCTGGACATTGAAAGGCACAGTGAAGAAGAAGCTGGAAGAGCATGAGTATGGAGCCATCGGACAACTATACTCAGCAACACGCGGTATCAACTTTTTAGTTAGAAACTTACTTTAGAATCCTCATGTCCGATACCTAATAGTGCTAAATGCAACGAAGGAAGATAAAAACTCAGGTGCAGCTCAATGTTTCCTAGATTTCTTTCGACAAGGTTTTGAAGAGGCAAAAAGTGAAGAGGGTGTTAAGTGTTGGAGAATAAAATCAAAAATCATTGGCTACATCGATACTGAAATTCCGTTAGAAATTTCTGCAAGAGTTACGGAAATCGATCGAATGTTATGAAGTACACAGCATCACCGCAGCAGTCACTCTAGCCAAAAAGTTAGCCAACCTTGCTCAGAAGCCGGAGTGGGCAACGCCGACGATATTCCCGTTGGTGGAGAACTTGCCGGCGGTTTTCCCAGGTCAGCGTTACGGGTACCGGATAGAAGGGAAGACGATCGCCGAAACCTGGGTAAAAATCATCCACCGCATCAAAACCACAGGTGTGTTGCGACCTACGGGCTATGACGGACAGGTGCAAGAGCTGATCGATCTGATGGCTATGGTCACGGACGAACCGCCCGAATTATTCTTCCCGGAGCCGAACTATCTGCCGTCGGAGTAGAATTGCAAAAAGCTGCTCAGTGCTTGAAAACTCAAACCAGCTATATCCAAGATTTATGATGCCTTTTTCCTTGAGTGCCAAACCCGACGAAGCTCTGCCAATTTACGGAAGTCTGACTATGACAGAGCCTAAGCCCTTTAATGCTCATTTGAATTTTACAAGTCGTCCCTTCAATCCATTGGAACGATCGATTCCTACCTCAAACCAGTCCCCGACAATTGAATTTGAAGCACAATTAAAAGCTGATGGCATCAATCTTCATTAATTTTTAAAGATGTAAGACTTCGTTTTGATGAATTGAATTGTTGTTTATTTGTAAGGATTCAGGTCAGGGGGTATTGACAAAGATGATGCTGGAGGGAGATTATTAGAATTATGAAAAAAGAGCCGCCTCTCAAACTAGACAGTGAAATATTGAACCAGTTGGCTCCCTCACAACTGGTAGAGATAATTATTGAGCAGGCGAAGGCTATAGAGCAATTAAAATCGAGAGTAGTAGAACTAGAAAAAAAAATACAGGAACTAAAAGTCAGCAGAGATTTAGACAGTACAATATCATCAAAACCTCCATCGGCTGACCTCCTCAAAAAAGCAGAGAAGAAACCAGAAGCTCAACCATCCGAGAGCCAAACACCAAAACGGAAACCAGGAGGGCAACCAGGACATCCGGGAAAAACCAGAAAAGGGTTTGACCGAGTAGATAGAGAGGAAATATTACGACCGCAAGTGTGTAGATGCTGTGGTCAACAGGAATTCAGTGGCAAACCAATAAAAATAGAAACACAGCAAGTAGCACAGTTAGTGAAGCGACCAATTGAAATTGTAGAATATCAAAAATATACCTGTATTTGCAGCCAGTGTGGGGAAACACTCTTCAGCAGACTGGTCAGCCGAGATAGTACCAGGACAAGATATAGGAATCAGACTGCAAGCTTTTTTAGGATGGCTCAATAATTACGGGCATTTATCCTACGAAAAACAACAAGAACTGTTATGGGAATTGGGAAAAATAGAAATCGGGGTGGGAACATTAGTAGCCACAAATGAACGAATAGACGGTGCAGTAAATCCAAGTATTGACCGGCTTAAAGAGTGGCTCAAGCAAACCCAGCCAAATATCCATGTTGATGAAACACCTTGGTTAGTCAAAGGGATAAAAGAATGGTTATGGATTTTTGCCAATACCGACTTCGGTCTATTTCATGCGGCTGATACTCGTTCTCGCGCCGAGTTAGACGCCATCCTGGGTTCGAGCTACTCAGGGGTACTGAGCTCTGATGATTATAGCGCTTATAATGGTTATCCGGTGAAAGCTCAACAGAAATGTCTGGCGCATTTACGCCGTCATTTCAAGAAGCTGATCAAACTCCCCGGATTAAATAACAAAGAGATTGGGGTCTTCTTTATCAGTCTGGTCGATGAAGCCTTTAAAAACTACGCTTTATTCCAACAAAACCAAAATAGTGATGAATTCTTGAGTTGGACATCAGGGTTTAAACTAAAAGTTGAAACTTCTATTCATTTATGGATGGAACAAGCCGGAGGGGAAGCTGGTAAACTTTTGCGCTCCTTGCAAAAGAAATCCCATCAGTGGTGGTATTTTTTAGACCACCCGGAGATACCGCCTGATAATAATTTAGCCGAACGAACCTTACGTTTAGCCGTAACAAAAAGAAAAGTTAGTGGAGGTTCCCGCTCAATGGAGCGGTTCCAAGATACTGCTAATCTATTGACAGTTATACAAACTTGTCGTCGTCAAAGACGTTCTGTAATTGAGTTTTTTGACCAGGCTATAAAAGCAATGGTTAATTCGGCTGTGCAGACCCCATCTTTAATCCCTCAAGTTGAGACCTGAATCCTTACGTTTATTTTACACAAAATCATGACAACTAAGGTATTGTTAGTAGATTTAGACGGAACAATCCGAGAAACCGCATCGGGCAAAACGTTCATCAATGAGCCAACAGACCAGAAAGCGATCGAAGGGGTTCAAGATGTGATCGAACATCTGAGTCAACAATTTGTAATTATCGGTGTCACCAATCAAGGTGGCGTGGCAGCCGGACATAAGAGTTTGGCTTCGGCAATCGAGGAACAGCGAATAACTTTGGAGTTATTTCCGCAAATCTCAGAGATATTTTTCTGTCCAAATTGGGGAGACAGTTGTTACCAGGTTTCCCGTGACAACGAACCGATCGAATTCAGTGCGCCGTTGTCCGGTGATGGCACAAAGATATCCTGCCGGAAACCGGGATACGGAATGTTACTTCTGGCAGCCCGACCGCTGGCAGAGCCGGAAGATTGTATCATGATTGGCGATCGACAAGAAGATAAAGATGCTGCGGAGGCTTACGAGATTCAATTCTTTTGGGCATCAGTGTTGAAAAATCCAGAGGGATGGAGAAATGTCAAATAAGACGATTTACTTTTTGCAGTAAAACGCTTTTGAATTGGAGCTGGTTGCAGTTCTAGTAAGAGGTAAAATCCTTTGCTGCAACCAGTTTTGAAGTGCCACACAATTTGTTCTGTGGCTAGGCTAAGTTCCTAATACAAAAAGTTATTTAGAAACACAAAAAAGTGGAATTACTGGCACGCTCTGCCAATCGTAAGTAAATAAAATCATGATAAATAAATTTTAACACTCATTGATGGAGAACATACAATCATTAGTTATAATGAAGTAAAAGTATGTCATAATTATTTGGCTTTTCTACATTTACCGGGTCAGTTCATAGCTGCTAGAAATTTTTGTGCTAGGTTAAGATGAAAAATGATAAACCCACCATTTCATTGAATCAAACAACTGTTTAGCAGTTTCTAGAATTTGAGGATTGTGAAAAATTGCCGGATCTGAACTAACAGCAAGAGACAATCCTAAATCTAGACCTGCCTCATAACACGCTTCTTGCCACGCTTCCTGGGGAGTTTGAAAGAATCTACATCTATATCCTCCGACAAATACTGAATGTGGTTTCTCAGCAAATATCGCTCTGGCTTCAGTGCCAGGGATAAACGACGGAATGACGATCGCCGCTCCATCTTTGTGTCCCTTGTCTGAATTGGTAATTGAAATAGTTTTGAGTTTATTAGCTTGCTCGACAGGAATGCTCGGGTAAAGTTGAGTGTGGTTTAACATGGTAGTTTTTGGTGATCGATTAAAATTGGTTACTTCTCAGAAACAGAAGCTGTGGATAGTTCTCTGTTTCTGAGAGAACTAAAGCCGGATGAGACGAATACGGTTTTTGGGCATTCGTTGGAGATTGGCAGTAACTCTGGGACTTTTACCGTCACAAACGGCAAGCATGAAATTAGCCTCTTCACTCATGGCAATATCGGAAGCGGGATATTCACCAACATCGACGCTCGGATACCCTAGATTATCCTTGTTCCCGCTTTGATAAACAGTAACTCTAGGATATTCTAAGATAAACAATATTCCTAAAGCAATTTCGTCAAAGTCGCTAAAGTTTCCTACCAAAATCTCGGCATTAAGCCCAACTACTTTACAGATTCTTAGGCTGACTTGAGGAGGGATTATTTTTAGATTTTCCGATCGCGTGAAAAATACTTTCATTCGATCGAACTCTTATTTGATTTGATTAACATTGAATTTCCATAGAAACAAGAAACAGGAACAGTTACCTGAATTGTTTCTACTCCTGTTTCTTGTTTCTGTTTTTGTTTTTGTTTCTGGCTAAGCTCTGGCTAAACTCGGATAATGCGAATCCGATTGGATGGCATCCGTTGTAGATTGGCTGCGACACCGCGACTTTTGCCGTCGTAGACCGCAAGCATATAGTCAGCTTGTTTGCTCATGAAGATATCTTGAGCCGGATACTGACCAACAAAGACAAGCGGGTATTCAAAACTGAGATTGCTGCCAGTTTCATAAACCGCGACTTTGGGATACCTCAAAATCGTTAAGAAAACTAAGGCGAGTTGGTCAAATCCGGGATAGTTGCCGATTAAAATTTCGGCATCTAGTTTGGTTATATTGTGAATCCTTGTCCACATTTCATCGTTCATCTTCTGCAAATGCTCGGTTCCTGTGAGAAAGACTTTCATCTGTGGTCTAATTAGTTAATGTTTTTAGTTAAGTAATTGACTGTTACAAGCGCGATGTAACAGCCACTTTTTTTGTAAGTTTTTAGATTCTTTTGAGAAGGATCGCAATTCGATCGTATCTATCAGAATTGGAACTGGTATCAAAAATGCCAAACTGCTTATGAGAATAGTTGATACCGAGTAACGAGATAACGCAGTAGTGGCGGTAGTAAGGAAATAATATTGAACCTAAATATAGCTCAATATATTCCGTTTCAAACAGGACTTTTGCCGTCAACTTCTGATATTGTTGCTGGCTATTTTGTCCCAAAAGTTCTAAGCTCTGAGTGTGCATAGTCTACTGGTAACTAAAAAACTGCCACTCTACAGCGAAGCATTAACCCCAAGCACGACTGTAATAATTCAATTGTTTCACTTCTGTAAGTTGATCTATCGACCATATCTGAGCTAAAATTTTACCAATTACGTCATAAGTCTCGGCAGAATTAGACCGCTCCAACCCCTGGGTTTTGTCTGCAATAGAACAGGTGTTGCGGTAGTAGCGATAGAGTTGATCTAGCTCCGGTGCAACATTGAGTCTATCCCAACGTAATCGGTTAGCAAATCTAAGCGCTGGTCGATCGTATGGAATAGCTGAAGGATGAATAAAAGAAAAAGATTCTGAGCCTGCCTTGCCAATTTTAGTGAGGTAGGGTAGCGACATATAAGTTTTCCAAAAAGTCACTACCCAACAACGAAGCACTACTTACATTCACGGCTGTAGTGATTTACTTTCCTTTCTTCTGTTTCTTGTTCTTTTGACCACAGCTTAGCCAAACGCCGACCAACTTCCTCGTATTGTTCCATGCGAGAGTGGTAAAAGCCATAACCTTCTCCTACATATCCTTCATCACACTGAGGTGTTAGAAAGATATAACATTTATCGTCATAGGAAGGGAACAATTCACCTAATTCAGGCTCAATATGTTCCTTTTCCCAGCGAAGTTTAGCTGTTAACTTTTTAAACATTGATTCTGCATTAAACCCAGAATCAGGAGTAGAGGCAGGTTTAGACTCAGGCTCAGGCTCAGGCTCAGGGAATTTGTCACTTTTCTTAGGAAATCGAATGGTCATATTTATTATTTATCTAGAAACTCAAAGTTTTATAGCGAAGCATAAACAGACAAATCTTTATGCCTCACTAAAGATAATTTAGTAATTAAGAAGAAACAGTAGCTAGAACTCGATGGTAGTCAGGGAGAATTTGACAGCCTTGCAAGTCGATCGGAAATTCATTTTCATCAGTTCCTTTGCGATGTTTGGTTTTATAAGGCAAAATTAGGTTATCGCCCTCCGACTGCAACAAATTACCCTGAACATACTGAAACTGAACCGGGTTTGAGCCCAGTTGCTTAACGAATGGCGGAATGTCGGCTTGGCGGCATTGACTGACGATCGATCGAAGCCAGTCTATATTGCAGGGTCTGGAATCGCTCTTTTTCCGAGTGGATTCCCCGCCGGCTATAATCCAGTTAGCAACAGACTTACCGATTCTGTGACCGCCTCGGAAGTCGCAACTTTGGCAGCCAGGGCAAATGCCAAGATAAGAAGAAAGATTTACAGGGCTCAACAGCGGTTCGCAACTGATGAATTTTCCAACAGCGTCGATATGCCGAAGTTCATCAATCCTCCAGGTATAGTCTTGATTTTCGACGCTGACTCCGAGCCAGACATTGGGTAAGGGAAGGGCAAGCTCAGCGAAATATCTTTCCAATTCTTTGACCGATCGCCATGCCCTCTTACTAATTAAATCCTCATCCCAAAATTCCAACGCAGCTTTGAATAGTTCAGTAGTTGTCAACGTTTGGAAATAATGCCTCATTTCAACAGGGCGTTTGGTCAGCAGTTTGTAAATATGGGTGGGAGTCAGAGCCATTACTGCTAAGACTTGACTGAGTTCGTGGCGTTTGACATTCTCGTGGGCAATGTCCGTAACTGATAAGAAAGCCGTTCTCGGATTCCGCCATCGAAAAGGTCGATATAGTTCTTTCTTAACAAAGGCGATAGTCCCATCCCATTTCTTTACTGCTTGATACTGCCACAGTTTCTTAAACTTTGGGTCTAGGGGCAAATCAGCAGCATAGCAATTCTTGCAACCTGGGGAAATTCTGGAACAGCCTACGATGGGGTTCCAAGCTTCTGACACCCAGCTTATCAATGTTCTACCCATGATTTTATTCCTATTGTTGCTACCTAAATTGTGTCTAATTCTTTCGTAACCATTGCTGAATTACGCTCACCTCATAGTCCGACATTTGGGTTTCTAAGCAGATTTTATGCTTGTCGTCTAAATGACAGAGACTGCGGTAAACCCATGAACTTGGTTCAATAAGATCGTTAGTTTGGACGTAAATCAAGTGAATATGGCGAGAGTGTTTGCGGTTGTAGTCAGTGTAGGGTTCATTACCATTAAACCCACAGACTCTCATTACGGTCAAAGTGTAAGTCATCTCCACCTTAGAAACGAAGTATTACCAGTGTTTCTTGTTTCTAGATTACTTGAAATATGTCTAAAAAAGTGTTAAAAATCTAAGAGAATTTTAACACGTTTACTTAGTTTTTTAACATCTCAAAGAGTTTTCAAAGATTATTGAACAGATTGAATTTTTTGTTGCCGTTCCCGTTGCCGTTGTTGTTCACGTCGGGAATGGCAAGGGACACAAACGCATTCAACTTCTAAATGATTGATTGCGTCGTAGCCCTTATGGTGGTCATATTCATGCTGTCGATCGGCACCCAAATGACCGCAATCGGTACAGGGTCAGGTACGAGCATGGGGTAATTTATTACGTGTAACCGCATAATTCACACGAGCGCGGGCTTGATTCTTGTCACCATCTTTGGCAGGTTTAGGGGGGAAGCCTTTGGGTTTGCGAAGTTCGGGGGGAATGCGTTCGTACCGCTGGCGATCGACAGCACGGCGACAGTTTTGGCAGCAGTTATATTTGCCGTCGTGAGTGGTCCTGTCCCTGCTGAAGGGATCGGTTGGCAACCAGGTTCGGCAACTAAAGCACCATTTCAAGCCGGATTTTATATTGTGCAGATACTCTTCAACAGAAATTCCAAGTTTCTAGCGGCTACCTTGCAGCCACCGAATTTGGTTTGAGCCATAGGTTTTATCCTGGCTATCGGTCGATCGCTTTAGTCATCAGTCATCAGTCATCAGTCATCAGTCATCAGTCATCAGTCATCAGTCACGGCATTAATCATTGGTCATTGATGCCGGTGACGGTGGCGGGTATTGATCGCATTGATTGATCGCAGTGGGACAGCATCGATCGCACTGATTGAGAGTGATCGCATTGACTGGCTCTGACACTGAATCTGGGTTTTAAAAAAAAGCTGGGGATTGCTCCCCAACCTTCAGTTAAATTTCAGGAATTACTTAGCGGACTTGATTTGTTTTGCGGATGTGGTAGCCACATTGATTGCTGGCTGTTCCGAAGCTTCAGGCAATGTTACTGGTGCTTGAGACTGAGGCATTGAGGCAACGCACATTTGCTCATTTTCGACTAGCCGAGGGTCTTCACAACAGATGAAGCCTTGAGTTTCGGCCTCATGAACTTGACGTGCTGCTTGGAGAGCTGCTTCATCTAAAGCTCCATTTGGCGGACGAACTGAAATTGAGACAGCGTAATAGGCTCCATATTCGCGACTTTCCTGCTTAATCAATTCAAAACAGAAAATGTTGGTGAATAGAGCATCGGCAGCTTTCGTTCGAGCATACTCCTCGTAACCCCCTGGCATTCCCTCTTCAACCCAAGAATTGAATGCTTGCTGACTGAAGCTCTCAACCAGAATTTTTAACTTGTCTCGTGACTGCCGATGAATCAAGAAAGTTGACAGTTCAGAACAATTTGCATGAAAGAACTCTTTCATACCTCCGCTTACTGGGAATCCCCAGATTTCGGTGAATTGTTCATTCACATAATTTGGCTCAAAAGTTAGAATCTTTGAGCCGATCGAGCAAACAGCCATTTCAACAAATTTTCCACGGCTTAATTTCCTTTCTTGGACTTCGAGAATGTTTAAGCCTTTCGTGTCTCCGGTAACGAAGACGCCAAAATCCCTCGAACAGTTAGCCCTGTAACGGCTAGGGACACCGGGGATTCTGAATGCGTGCCCGTCTACGATAATTGGATTCTGCATGGTTTTTGGTTCAGATTAAGTTTCAGTTCAGGTTTCATTTTTTGTTTCTAGTTTCTGTTTCTATATGAGAAATAAGAAACTCAAAGCCCAACAGCGAAGCATTTAGTCAATTGGAACTTAGCCAAAATTTTTATGATTTTAAGTTCTGTATTGACCAATAGCCTCGATGTTTAGCTTTCCATATTTTAACGGTTTAATTGGTGGACAGAAACCGCTAATTTTGGCACTTGATGTTCAGTTTTTTTAAGTTCGATAGCCCGCTGTTTTTGCAGGTTTTCTAAATGTTCAGAAGTGCGAAACGTTTCTAGTTTTGCTTCTGCTTCTTCAAGTTGAGTTTGAAGTTCAGCGATGAGAGATTTAGAAGATTCGATCGATTCAGCATTAGATCGGCAGAGGTTTTCATATTCTCGTGCAATGTCCTCATCTAGGCGCTGAATGGGAAGGATTTGGTCATCGTATTGATTCCGAAACTGAATGACAATTTTGGCATTGGCATCGTTATAGACAATCTGTTTCCGAGACTGTTGAGATTGGAGAACATCAAAGCCTTCAACAATAGCCTTAGGTTCGATCGCTTCAGCCTCAGCTTTGAGAGCTTCAATTTTGCTGCGAATTTCAGCAATTCTTTGTAAATACGGTGTAGAAACGACAGGAATATTCATGTTAGAATTTGCTGGGTAAATATGGTAGTCACCGATGACATAGGAACAGAGTTTTGATTTGTTTTTAATCTGTTTCTATGTCACCGGATTTTTTAACTTTTCGCGCTGCTAGCAGGGGCTACCAATCAAGTGCTGCAATGGCGGCTTGTTCAGGAGTCCCATCAAAAGCATCTTCAAGGGGAGATGGATAGTCGGTGGCTGTTAATTCAGCAGCTAAGTTAACAGCAGCTAATTGAGAATCGAGTTGAAACTGAGCCGTATCATGAGCGACCCGATCTTCATACATAACGCCTTGGTCGTACTCTTCCTCTGGGAAGAAAGAGCCATCAAGCTCAGGTAAATAACGCTCAAAATGTTTAAAGTCCTGATGGATAAACCATTCGGGCTGGAGTTCGATCGACTCAAGATGATTCTCAATCCATTTCAGGAAAGCAAACTTAACTTGTTCAGTCGTGAATGCTGCGGACTGTTGACAATCAAGTGCTTGGAGCCGATCGACTATTTCATCCAAATTAATCAGTTTGCCGATCGCTTCTTCAAGAATTCTGTCCGAAGCTTTCCAGGGAATCTGTGCATTGAACTCTACAGTTATCAAATCTGGAGTTTCGATTTGTGGTAAACTTGATGTGGAAGAAGTGGAAGATGGTAGGATTGACATAGTTGTTACTTTGATAAAAAATCAGTTCCCCAAAGCGAAGCACCCCCCGCGACAGTTTTGGGGTATTTTTTTGCTATTCCTGGCAATCTGGTACAGAAACATCATTGCTCCTCACCAGAGCAAAACACGAGGATGTTTCTGTGTCTCGAATGTTTTTAGATTGCTTCTAGAAATTCTGTTTCTGTTTCTGTTTCTAAATCTAACTCTGGCTCTAAATATTCAGAGTCAACGTTAAAGTCAGAGTGAGATTCAGACTCAGATTCAGGTTCCGGGTTAAGAAAAAAGTCAGGTTCAGATGGAGAATCAAAGCCGCGCTCTGGTTTTGGTTGTGGCTCTAAATAATTGGAACTAAAATCCGAATCAGGTTCGGTCGGATCGAGAGATTCGCTAGCGTTTGCAGCAGCATTGAGAAGATAAAGAAGGCTGGCAGCACCGACTACGGTGAATTGAGTCGTTTGTGGTCGCTTGCCATTAATCGATCGCTTGATGAGATAGGAGCGACTACTTATTTGATCGCAACTGACAATTTCACCACGGTCGATCGCAGCCTTAGCAAGTTTGGCAATGCGTGAGTGGATGTGAGTCATTACAAGTTTTTTGGTTTTTGGCATAATTCTTGAATGTAGGTTTTAGATGGTAAATCATGAAAAAAAACTCTCTTACTTTGGGCTTTTATGCCTGGAAGCAAGAGAGTTTTAAAAGTAAAAATTTTGGACTGAATTTGAACTAGCTAAAAGAGGCTTAACTGGTGGTGAGTGGGTTCAATAATTAGGTATTTACGTTCAGCGGGAACGTACTGATAAATGAGCAAATTCTTCTGTTTAGCCATGTCGAAAGTGGTGGCAGTTCCTCCCCCCATACCATGAGGATCGCCACTAAAAACAGCCAAGCAGATATCCGATCGTTTGACCATCCAAGAGTTGCGTGCTTGCATGACACCCGCACTGTAATTTTTGTAAAGACAGACGTGATCCGTTGCTTGTGCTAGCAATTTCTTGTAATGACTTTGCTGACGAGGTTTCCAGAGTATGTGTTGGTCAGCACAGGGCAGTACCGCTGTCCAGTTCAGCTTTTTATAAATCAAAACTTCAGCAGCTAACTGGTCTACACCAAGTGCCATGCCACAAAAAAACTTTTTGACACCTTGATTAACTGCCATCATGATGAGTTTTTCGATGTATGGTTTAAAACCTTGCGTATTAATCCAGCGATGTCCGGTAATCATTGCTGTGTGGTATTCTTTGGGTTCAAAAAGTTCGGAGTATTCAGAGAAATCGTACTGATTTTCACGATTGAGAGTCCGATCGATATGTTGAAGAAGTGCAGGAATTTTAGTTGTTGCCATGACTTGTGAGTTGTTACATCCAAGAAGAATCAACAACTCACAGCGAAGCATTACTAATTTTTTTGATTGTGTTAATAAACTTGTCGGATTGTCAGGTTTAAACGACCATTATTTTTTAACAAATTGGAGGTTTTGGGGATAATCCTTTGAACTCCGTGATAGGCTAAACGGCTGTCACCATGAAGGATTAAAGCATCTCCCGATCGCAAAATGATGCCCTTTAATGGATCTGTGCGACTGCGGTTGCTGCCGATAACGAAACTGCAATCGTCACCGATAGATATCGAAATGATGCAGGGTTTGAGATTGCGCTCGGTATTATCTTGGTGCAAGCCTAACTTACTTTTGATGTTTGCTGGATAAAAGTTGATTAGGCAAGTTTCGGGCTGATAATTAAATTCACCCACTAATTTAGCTAAACTTTGAGCAATGTCTATCAACTCTGTCGGCATTGCTGCGAACGGTTGATTATTCACAGGATTGATTTTTGAGTAGCGGTAGCCAGTTCGATCGGACAGCCAGCCAACTATCCCGCAACTGGTTTGGCTACAGTTAAATTTTTGACCAGTGGGCATAACAGGAATTATCATTCCGCCATTAATTTTGGCAATGTTTCGGGTAATTTCAACGAGATTTTGTTGCTCTGAGACAGAGAAATAGCTTTTTAAGTGCAGCATAGGTTTATTCAGAGGGTAGAAATCAACTCTTCAACGCGAAGCGCTGTTGTTGCGGGAAATAAAAAAAAGCTCCAGCGAGGGCTAGAGATTATCTTCTATTTACATTCTTTATCTTTGCGGATCGCATATTCGCCTTCATTGCCAAAAGCTCCGCCTCTGACGAGACAAAACTTCTTCAACGACCAAGGATGGCTGAAGGTGATGCTTCCATGCTGGCCATAACTGCCACCAATGCCAGCATTCGTCTCGCTAGACCAACTAACCAAAGTTGCTCTATCGGCTCCGTCTTTACCAGCAACTTTGGCATCAATACCACGAAATGTGGATTTAATGACAATACCTTTTGGCATGGGCATTGGCTTACCACAAATACCATCTAAACATTCTGCGATACCTGGGTTTTCGCCAGCAAATATCGCAACCGATCGAACTTGTCCGTAATTAATGATGGCATCATAGCGAGATTGCTTAGCGGTCTGGTGTAACTGTAGCAATGCTCCCGTAACTTTGGCATTGGCTATAATTCTGAGAGTTGTCGGCACCGCGAAAGTAGTTAACAAAGAAAGGATAGTCATCGAAGTTAAAAGTTCAGTTAATTTCATATTATGAATTCCTGATATAACAAAATAAATTTACTCACCTCCTCATCGCGAAGCGCCTCACAGAGCAACTTCTGGCTCTGGACTTTGCTGTGTTCAAAGTTTCCTGGCGCTCTAAAAAAAAACTCCAAAGCCACGAGGACTTCGGAGTGTTCTTTACGACCAGTTCGATCGGCTAGAAGAGATCGCCATTATCGAATTCTTGCGCTGCCATTGCCATAGCTGCACCATTAGCACTACCATTACCATTAGTATTGCCATTACCATTGCCATTGCTCTTGCTAGTAGCTGCTTGAGGTTTATTAGCAGCCATAGCATTCTTTTTGGCATAATAGTTCGATCGGAGATTGAGCAATTCATTCTCTGCAAACTCTAATGATTTAGCCAAAGCAACGAGTTCAACATAAGTCATATTGTGGATTTCATGAGCATTCCATTCAATCTCAAATACGCCATAACCACCATACTCAAGACCTTTTAACTCTTCTTTGTGGGTAGCACGAAACTCTTCCCAAGCAAGAATACGAAAACCATCAATCAGCAAAGAACGTTTTTTGCCAGTTTTGGAAGGAAATACGATAGCCATAATAAACCTCTAAAAAGTGTAAAGAATTTGAACAGAAGCCAGAAACATAGCTCATCTCCCCATCGCGAAGCGCACCTAACAGACAAACAACTGGGAAAATCTTGAAAAATTACGGAATTAGTGAGAAACCTCAAAGCAACAAACTTCGAGGTTTCTCTGAATTAATGGAATCGATCGACTGAACTAGAAAGGGGCTTCATCATATTTTGGCAAAGGCTTAGACTCACCAGAATTACCAGAATCACTAGAATTACCCGACTCAGAATTTAGTTGCGTGACTGTTTCTGGTAAGGTCTGCGAAGAAATCTGTGAAGAGGCAGCATTGCTACCATTAGAACTCGAGGAACGAAGCATATTACCTTTCTTGGCGTAATAGTTTGATCGCAGACTCAATAGTTCGTTTTCAGCGAACTCTAAGGATTCGGCGAATGCTACAATTTCGGCATAAGTGTACTGATGAATTTCATGGACTTTCCATTCAGCCTCAAAGACTTCGTAGCCACCATAGGAAAGATCTTTAAGTGATTCTTTGTTGACAGCTCGATACTCTTCCCAAGCGAGAATACGGAGGGCATCAAGCAACAGACTACGTTTTTTGGCAGTTTTGGAAAGAAAAGTAATAGTCATGACAAACCTCTAAAAGTGTAAAAAATTTGAACAAAAGCTAAGAAACCTAGCTCATTTCCCCATCGCGAAGCGCACCTAACGAGAGACTTTAAGTACCAGAATCTGCGGATGTTAGATGGATTTAAGGTCGATCGGATGAAGAAATAAGCTAGAAATTTAGGAAAACTTATGGAAATTAAGGCGGCTAAGTTCCCTTAATCACCTTGAAAGCTACCAATCAATTGGGGTCATCATTTGCGATCGATAACCCTTAGCTTCGTTTAGTTTCCACAAAACTAAACTAAACCGCTCTTCACTCAGGATGCGGGGGACGGCATGGGAAAGCTTGCAGTTAAACTTGACTATCTCACCGTCATTCAACACATGAGTTTTCCCATCAATGACAAACTCTGCTACGCCAAGATTGAGAGATACAGCCAGTGGTTGTGCATAGTCGTGATCTCTGTGAGGGGCAATCAGCCCACAACTCCCGCCTCTTTCCTTGCCGTGATAGGTCAACAAACCTATGTCACAGCCAGGATAAATGCGTTGGCAAAGGTCATATAACCTCTGGTCAAAATAGCCAGGGCTAACTTGACCATTGCCGAGATGGACTCTGTTAAATAGCCAAAGCTCTAACCTTTTGTTGGTTAAGCTACTGTGGCTATATTCCATTTCTGCAATTAAGCTTCTCAAATACTGTTTGAATTCAGAAATATTGGGGATAATTTTCTTGATTGTTTCCATGATACTACGCTCTTACGACAAGATTTTACTCATCTCCTCATCGCGAAGCGACCTTACGAATAACTTCCTGGCACTGCACTTACTCACATTACCTGATTGATGGAGAGACAAAACTCCCCATCATGTTAATTTTGGCTAATCACTCAGAAAGAACTCTGGTGGATAAGGTTGAGCAATGCAGTAGTAGCATTCTCTGATGGTTAACAGTTGTTCGATCGAGAAACCTCTTTCTGTTGCTAGTTCTGTGAGTTGACTCAAATCCATCGATCGAATTTTACTCCGTGTCCAACGACTGTAAAACCGGGTATAACGTTGGTCTAAATCTCCCTTGAGTAGGAGATGGCTTTCAAAGACTTGCCATGCGAACACACGGAAGGCATCACGCAGGCGTAAAGTTTCTTGATCAGTTTCCAAATCAGCTTGAGTCATTAGTTGAAGAGATGTTCTAAAAGTTGAATAAGTTGGTCAGCCGTGGTTATGGCTGTACGTATCGCGTAAGGGAACAGGGTATCAGGTTCAGTTTCAATTTCTAAACCTTTAAGACGGGAACAGGGAAAGGATACTTGAAGGAAACTTGTTCGAGGAGTAAGAACAAGTTGGTATCGTTTCTCGCCTTTTAGTTTGTAGCCGATATACTGTTGTTTGTTGAATGTTATCAACCGAGTATTCTTTAGTAACCAATTTTGAGCGATCGACAGCAACGTACCGCCACCTTCAATTATTTGAATGTTTGACGACAGTAGTGTGGGTACGCCGTCAATGACTTCAAACCTTTGGACTAAATCGTAAATTACTTTAGTCATGAAGTGTTACCTCTTTTCCCTTGTTAAATTGTGTCGAAGTTCTCTCTAGTATTTGATAATAGAGAGAACCTAACGAAACTGCTACATTCTCTTGAGTTTGATGGTTTCCGCAACAAATTCAGGACTCAGCCCACGAATCTTGATTTCTAGTGGAAAATCCTGAATTCGTTTTGACTTCCGAGCCTCACTTTCGTTGGCATAAGTGTAGCCACCTACTTGAGAAACAATTTTTTTGACTTTTTCACCATCAGCTTTCGATCGAACGCCGATGTAGGTGATAAATGAATCGAAACCTGAACTTGCGTCAGGCATTTCTTGCCAGCTAAATTGATTATTCGTCGTTCCAACGATGGTGATCCGATCGCTGAGTTTGACAACAACGTAACTTCCATGTGGGGAAGTTTCAATGACTTTACCTTCAATCCCGGCAAAATTAACCTTATCCATGATTTAATTTCCTTTTAAGCTAGATAAGACACTCAACACTTCACAGCGAAGCATTACACCCTTCATCCCAGAAACGGTTTCTTGTTTTTGTTTCTAAGATGAGAAGTGTTTCTGAAAGCGTTTCTTGTTTCTGGTGTTTCTGAAGCTAAAGAGGGAAATGCTTGACAGATTGCACAAGATATTCAGGAGAAAGCCCGATCGCTCTCACCTCATACGGATAGCCGTGAACGAACTTCGACACAAAGACATCCTTATTGGGAGTGCCGCCAGCTTCAATGATTTTTGCTTTGATAAGTTCCGCGTCCTGGTAGGTGTGCGTACCCACATACAGAACAAAGCGCTTTGGCAGAAAGCCTTTCAAATTATCTGTGACCATATCCCAAATGAAATTGGAACAATAAATCCCTTTGACTGCGATACGATCGGATAACCTGAATATGAAGTAGCTCTGGTGCGGGGATAGCGCCAAAACTTTTGCTTGAATTCCACCAAAATTTATTCTTTCCATTGCAGTAATGCAGTAAGTAAAAAAGTTAGAACTTCAGAGCGAAGCATAAATTTCTTGCCTTTCAGCAGGAATGGGGGCTGGGACAAAGACTTTGAACCGGCCTTGGTCTTGGATTCGGTGTTGGTAGGCAATAGATTGGAAAACCTCTTTGACATCTTTGATGCGAAGATGTTGAAGGTCGGTTGAGCCGATCGAATACTGCTTCCATAGTCCTTGCTGTTGCAGATGCAGGCACAGGTAAAACCCGTAGTCAGGCAGAACCAAGACGGGACACTTGATGCCTGTCAAAAATGGCTCAAACTTCCTAACTGGCTCACCTAACTTATGTTTGCTACCTTTGTTGATAAGCCAAAAGTCAGCTTCTGCAAACTTATTACGAACAATCCAGGTATAAAGAGATAGGTTTTCCATCGTTTTTCGGAGAGAAGTCCTCCCCGAAAAACGAAGTATTACTAGAAACAAAACTGTTTTTGCTACTGTTCAATAACTGGATATTCTTTCCAATACCACTCCAGAAAGCGCTTAATGAACTGAGCCGTGGGTAAGTCGTAGTAGCTGACATACCACAGGAACAGAGGCTCCTTTCTGAACCGTTCACACAAAGTGATTAAATGTCGGTTCACTGTTCGAGTTTGAAATTGATGCCAAATAATCTGCCGTTTTTCCTCAGCAGTGCTGCCATCAAAGTAAGTTGCTAAATTTGTCAATTCCTTGCGCTGTTTCCATGCCCAAGTGGACAAACGGATATCACTGCCTTCATACGCAACAGCATAATGTCCTCTGATCAACTTGTCATCGACAGCTTTACCATTACGATCGAAATATGTCCCTTCCCGACGGTTAACATCATAAGGGAAGAGTTTCATTGGGTTAATGTGAATTTCTACCATGATATTGAATGGATAAATAAGAGTTAAAACCAGTCTGTAGCGAAACCCTAAGAAAATTTAGAGATACTAAACTTTCTTAGGGTTAGCTAAATGAGGTGTGCCAAGTAATCAACACATCGGGCAATCAGTTCGGCATGGGAGCGATCGTTTATGTAAATAAGCTTCAACTTACCGTTATCTCGATAAGCCTCTGCCAACTGCATAATCGCTCGAAAAATATCTGAATTGGGGACTAAATAAGGTTCATAGAAACTCTTTAATCCTTTGCTCAAATACCTTGGTAAATGATGCTGGATTTGTTGCCACAGGATTTGGCGATATTCTGCGATTGAATGATTGCCTCGCCACAGCGGAGACATACTCAGTTCATCATCAATGTGGCGACAGTTAGTGCCCTCGCTGACATTAAAAACGGTTCGGTCTAGGTCGATCGCAAACTGAACTTTCTCGGTCTGGAATTTGTTATAGTCAAATTTTTCAACAGTGATGGTCATGGCTCATGCGTGGGGTGGGAAGTCACTCCCCTATCGCGAAGCGCATCTCATAAACAAACCTCAAATCCTGATGATTTTAGTTTTGCCTTTTGTCCGATCAATATTATCTTTGGTGCCGCGACTGATGCCGTCCCAGAGAGCCAAACCGTAATCGCAAACTGAGCACATCATCTTGTCTCGATCGACATAACTGCCTGGAATTCCAACTGTTTGAAAACCAGTAACGTTTCTTGGTTTCCCGTTTCCCGACCAGAGAGCAAAGTAAACCTTAACATCCAAATAATTGCTGTTGCGGAGATATTCTTGAACTAGCTTGTCAACTCCTGACGCATCGCCTAAAATTATTGAAAAGTTCAGCTCTATTATACGGTTAATAGATTGCAAGCCAGGGCGAATATCGATTATCGATCGACTGCCCGAAACCATTACAATTTTAGTCATAAGGCAAGTTAATTATTTAAATCACTACTTTCTAGCGAAGCTCAAATGATAGAATAAAAAGAAACCCAAGATGGAATTAAAATGTATTGATTTGTTCGCGGGGATAGGAGCATGGGAACTAGCAAGCAATTTGGTCAACTCTAGATCTCAAGTTAAATTAGAGACGATCGAATTTGTAGAAAATAACCCATATTCTCAAAAAGTCTTACAAACTCACTTTCCAGAAATTCCAATTCATTCTGACATTATTGATTATGTCCCCATTAAACAAAGAGCCGATGTCTTCACAATCAGTTTCCCTTGCAAGGGCACATCAAGAGCCGGGAAAAAGACAGGACTCATGCACGTTGACTCAAGCCTCTGGTTTGAAGCGCTCAGGTGTATCATCATCGGCAGACCAAGTTTTGTGGTTTTGGAGCAGCCTGTAACTCGGTCTACTAAATAATTAACTTGGCGCTTCAATTCTCAAACAAATTCAATTGCATATTTTCAGGTTCGATCGGTTTGTAAGTAATATGCTTCCAACTCTGACCGATTTTAATGGATGTAATAGTGCCAATATGTACCCCAAACATTGCAGCAATTTTCCGTAGAGTTAAATTTGTTTCAGCTAGTAAACGTTTAATTTCCAGAACTTGAATCTCGTTGAGTATGGCAAAACCATTTTTGGAACCTTTGTTTGCACAACTTTTCCCTTTAGTCGATCTTCCTTTATTTGCCATATCTGTGAGATTGTCTTTGTTAGTTCCAATAAATAAGTGTTGAGGATTAACACACCCTGGATTATCACATTTATGACAAACAAGCATCCCTTCAGGAATCTCACCATTATGAATTTCATACATTACTCTGGACATAGGTCTGCTTTTGCCATTGACACTAATTCTGGGATAACCGGAGTTGTGTTGACTGGCTAAGTCTGTAAGCCAACAATCCTTTTTAGAAATAATGTGAAATTCAATGCGTTCTTGTAGTGTTTTACGAGGCATAATCTTGATTAAGAAACATCAAAATCTCAAAGCGAAGCATTAATTTAGTTTAAAATGTTTCTATGCAAGCAATTAGTTTATTTTCAGGAATCGGAGGATTTGAATTAGCAGCACAATTAGTTTTTGGCGATGGCGCTGACGCGCCCCGCAAGCTACGATATCAAACATTTCAATTTGTCGAAATTAATCCTTATGCTCAAAAAGTCCTCCAATCACACTTTCCTAATATCCCCATCTGGTCAGACATCAGAACATATCATCCACCCAAACTCAGACAAATCGGCTTTCCTACGATCGTCATTGGCGGATTTCCTTGCACAAACACATCAAACGCAGGAAAGAAAGAAGGATTGGCAGGCTCTGAGTCAAGATTGTGGTGGGAAATGTACAGAGTTATCCTTGAGTGCCAGCCAGATTTTGTCATTATTGAAAACCCAAAAGGCATCATTCATAGAGGCTTGCGAACAATCTTGGGAGCCTTACGACTGGCTGATTATCAAACAGAAATTGAAGTTATCAGCGCGTCGGAGTGCGGTGCGCCTCACGAGAGGCAAAGATGCTTTATCATTGCCTACCTGCACAACCTACAGCTCAAGCAACGGAAAGGGTGGCAGGGCTGGTCTAACCAAGTTGGAAAGCACCTTGCGATCGCAAAATCGTTTACCAAGCAACCAGAAGTTAAATCCAGAAGTTTGCCTGTGGTTAATGGGATTCCCCCTTACTTGGCTGGACTGCATTATGACCACTGGTGGAAATTCAATCTCCCACCAACCAACCCAGGAGTAGAACCAAGAACCCCTGGAAGGGCAGAAGCAATCACTTTAACAGGTTTATCAATTTGCGTTCCGCAAGCCACGGTTCCATTAATGCGCCTTCAATTTCTAGCTCAGTTACTTAGCAACCAACCTATTCGGAGATGAAACTCATGGGCAAAAAGAGAGGCAAGATGAAGCCAAAAGAAAGACTGTTTTTGGAGATGAGTCAGGGTCGGAGACTCAATCTTCAGTGCATCATCGAAAAATCACAACAGAGTGACGGTCATGGCGTTTACCTAGAACTCGATCGAGGCAAGAACAAGCAACATCGGCTAATTTCCGTTCATGCCAAAATCCTTGATGCGTGGGAAGTTTGTAAAAATGGAATGTCAATCCTAGAAAATTCCAATTTTAGCTATTCACAAACCAATGATGAAATTACTCAAGAATTCATCCATAAGTTAGTCGAAACTTACGGTGACTATAATTCAGATGATGCTCAGTATCAACCAAAGGGTGATAATCGAATTATTTTACCGTGGCTGTTGTCTGGTGGAAAACCAGACGATCCAAATATTCCTGAAGGAATCACGATCGAAGTTATTAACCCGCCTGTGACCAAAAAGTGGAAGATTTACCATCGGAAATGCAGCCATCCTGACTACTCTCAGGGGATGTATGCGATCGGTACGTCTGACACGGATGTTTTGTTAATTGAAGAAACAGAAAGGGTAGTAATCAGCAATGCCTACATCCTTGCTGCTTATGTGGCGGATCATCTGAATGATACCGACCACAGCGAAAGATACTTGGCTCAGACAGAACTCGATCGACTATATGCAGAAGCAGAGACAGTTTTCTGTGTTGATATCCAGAATGTTGACCTTAACGACGAAAAAAAGTTTAAAAATAATATTTCGAGATTTGCTAATGCTAATTGGATGGGTCTTTTTACGACAGACGGAACTCCAATTACCAGAGCAGCAGTTTGGGAGTGCGATAACGCTTTAATCTGTGGAGATTATATCAGATTTGACAAAGGAGCGTTAGCAGGAAAAATTTATTATCCTACCTCTGTCGAAGGCACAGAATTCTACTTCAAAATGCCATATCATGCTTGGGAGGGGGTTGCTAAACATAATGGTGTAGCTATGCCTCTATTTCCCAAAATAGAGAATGGTGTGGCAATTGATTTTTGGGATTGGGTACGTGATAACAACATTGTCCCTAAAAAAGTTGATTGTCCCTTTGAAACGGGTCGTTTTCTTACTCAAGGAATTGTGGCAGTATTTGTCTATCCACACACAAATAGACCAAGAATGGATTGTAATTAAACTTAATTCTGTAGCTAAGGTTTTCTACAATGACAAAACCCGCTGAAATTCCTTAAGGACATATTTCAAGAATTTTGGATTTCGGCTAAGAATTCTTAAAAATCTGTCAGGCAAAGTAGCAAAACCTTGTTGAAATAACGTTTCTACCAAGAAGAAGACAGCATATCCAAAGTAAAAGAGTCTTGGAGCTATGTCACCTTCCGGCGTAAATCCTTCAGTAGATATGAATGAATTGCCTTTAGTATCGAGATACTGAACAACATAGAGAGTCCCGCCAGCGATCAGTTCCAGGGATTCTCTATTATTTTCTTTCAAGTTTCCATTGGGTCGATCGAGCCTAAACTCATAATACATTTCTTTGGTTAGATTCTTCATGTGTTCTAACTGTTGGGCTAGCCTCATGCTTTCTGCCTTTATCTGTGAATTTTCTGCCTTTATCTGTAAATTTTCTACTAACAGTTGCGAGTTGTCGATCGATAATTCAGAATTGGTGACTGATAAACGTGCATATTCTCTTAATAAATCTGTGTATTTTGACATACTAATTATCTAATTTATTTGCTATATTATAGCAAACTATAACTAACAACTGTTCATAAATAAACTGCTTCGCTAGGGGGTTTTGATGTCTATTTTTGTGAAAGTCTTATGGTTGCCGTACAAAATTCAACAGAAACTCAAACAAAACCTGTAGTGAACATTCATTGCGATGGTGCTTGCTCAGGGAACCCCGGACCCGGTGGCTGGGCTGCAATTCTCACAGTTCCAGGTAAGCAAACTAAAAAAGCAATTAGTGGTAAAGCTGACACAACCACTACTAATAATCGCATGGAATTAACAGCAGTGATCGAAGGGTTGAAAGCTCTCAAGAAGCCTTGCACGGTTACGCTATTTTCGGATTCAACTTACGTTATTCACACAATGACTAAAAATTGGAACCGTAATGCCAACCAGGATTTGTGGGAAGAACTCGACAAATTAGCAGAAGTTCACGACATTACCTGGTTGTGGTTGTCCCGGAATTCAACTCCTGAGTTGAGTGAATGCGATCGACTCGCCAAAGAACAAGTTGGCAATTCTTAAGAGCTAAATTTTAGCTTAACTTAATCCCAAAATGGGCATTGTTAATAGTCACAATGTCCATTTTAGCTATGTTAAAATAAGCTAACTTTCAGCGCGCAGTATTTAGGGCAAAACGATGAGCCAATTTGATTATTTACGAGCACAGCTTGCCGATAACGTCTGGGCAGGAAAACCTATTTTGACAGTAGCCGATGCTGTCAATCAGGGAGTAAGTAACGGAAAAGATTGGTATTTTAGCCTGCCCCATATTCAATTTATTATGGCAAACCCAGTAATGGCAGGAATCAAAGATTTATTGGTAGCATCGCAAACTGTGGGAAATACCGTCATTGATTGCAGTCTGGTTTTTCTAGAAACTCTGAATGGCATCAACCGCGCCTACAACAGCAAAACATTCACAAACTTAGCCGGCAAAGGTCAGCAAGAATTAGCCAATCTCCTTCCCAGTAGCAGAGAAAAAGCAATCTATGAAGCGTCGGTGATTGCGTACAACGAATCTTTGAATTTACCTAATTTATCAGTAACGATCGACTCGATCGATGCCGACATTCGAGCAATTCAGCAAGCCGGACAAACAGCAGAAGCTCAAATAGATACATGGAAAGCTGCTGCCATTAGTAGAATTGAGCAATTAAAGAGTGAAATATTAGCAACGATCGAATCACTAACCGGAAATCCACGCCGAAATGCCCGCGCACGAATCAGAAGGGCCGAAGCAGGACGTATCGCAATGACCACAGGCACAATTCCTAAAATCATTGCTGCAAATCCATACTCAATCAGCTCAACCTACAATTACTCCATCAGTTCCATTTACAGCCGTCCGCCCGTCTTTAATTCAGCATTGGTGCCGATCGCTGTGGGGGGAGCAGCTACAATCGCAGGTGCAGTGGGTGTGCTCACCAGCATTGCCAGTTGGCTGCTAGGGAGTTTTTTCCTGAAATCATTCAATATTCCCGCAGTTTTGTTGCCAGCGTTGACCAATACTGTGGTGTCGATCGTCCTGAAATTATCTGGCAGTTCAGGCGGTGCTGAAGCGGTTAGATATTTAGCAGCTTCGGCTCTGAAAGCTGGAGCAAGTTTGTTGCCCCGACTCTTTGGCACTACAGGAATGCAAGCAAGTGGTTGGGCTTATTTGATGAGTTGGGCAGCTCCTATAATTGGTGCAGCCGTAATTATTACCATCGCCATGAGAAACCGAACCGATTTAGCTGAATTCCTTTACGTTTTCGCAGATATTGGTGATAAAACACCAAGAAAGTTCAACTTGTCGTTATCGCATATGTACGACACGAATCAAGTTGAAATTCTTGAGAAACTGAAAAATAATGCAAGAAGTTTAAAAAATAAAGCTCTTGTGCCGATCGAGAAAATCATCGGAGTTGGACTCAATGCCAAACGCGAATTTATTCTTGGCTATGATTTAACCAATCCCGATGAACCAATTCTTATTCCCAAGGACGATATTATCACCACATTAGGAGGGGATAAAGTTGCTAAAATAGCAACAGGAAAATTCTACTTTGGCGACTAATATGCCTACGGATTACGATCTTGAATATTCTTGGGTTGATGAGAGCTTAGGACAAATTGCTACTACTGCTGTTTGGTCAGTTTGGGATTGTGTGCTTAAACAATGGTCAAACACTCCTAAAGTTACTCTCCGCAATATCCTTCTCTCTGGCTGGCATCAAGACGCTGGTAAAGAGCGATTTTGTATTGGACAAATCCCCGAAGATACCAAGACTGCTGCTCTTCTTGACCCCTTTATTGCTAACAAGAACGATCGATATATCCTGGACTTAGCCAGTGGCTCTCGTAACCACGGAAGATTCACTTTTAATATGGCTCCTATCGGTTCAAACTACTATGGCAGCAAAGGAACCGAGCAATGGAAGCGTATAATTTATGGGAGCATTATGCACACCGGATGCAAACATTTAGTCGGTAAAGAGTTCAATTTTGTAGTAGTAGATGATACTAATCGTGATGCGGAAGGTAATCTCCAAGATGACCCGACAAATGGGAGACACTGGAACAGCGGAGACAGTCATGCCAAGGGGTCTAAGGAGTTTCTTCGCATACTAGGAACAGGGGATGTTCATTTACCAAATGACGAAGGTGTTCCGCTTCAATTTCGGATAGCGTCATTTAAGAAGTGGGTTGCAAAGGGGACGATAGCCCACAATCCAGAATTAGATAGTTCTGGCTATGATTTGGTCATCCCGTGGAGTTCACTAAAAGGGAACAAACCCGCACTCGGCAATTACCGAGAAAAACTGCTGTGTGGGTTGGTATTTGAAGGAGAAAAACGAACGGCTAAAGCTGGTTGGATGCTATTTCAATGGTTCGCATTTGAAACCCTAGAACAAGATAATATAATTAGCCGACTCCGAGATAAATGTGAGAAGCTAGTAGCAGCTACTAACTCTATTCAAGCGCTGGCTAAAGAGCTAAGAATCCATCAGGTAGAAGCCGAACAAGAGCGGGAACAGGGCGAAAGCATTCAGTCCGAAGCTGAGTATGTAAACACAGCAATGGAGATAATCAAATATGACATCAAAGGTAGACTATTGTTGCATCCTTACATCACCGGAAAAGTAGCAGAAAGACTTCAGGCAGTTTGGTTAAACTTAGCAAAAGCAGCGGGAGTCCGTTTCTGGTCACTCATGTCGCAACCTGATGAATATTTTCAGAAATATGAAATCACCGATAAAGACGGGAAAACGACTTTTACTGAGAAAGTTTTCTGTGCACCTGGAATGGCTCCTGGCGAGTACATCGTATTCTGCAATCCCATGAGGCATTGGGGCGACTGCCAACTCTGGATCAACAGAATTGAGGGGACTTATGCGCGGGGGACGAACCTAATGGCGGCATCCACAAAATTGATGCTGAGTCTGGGAAGAGACTTTGACGGTGATTTCGTTCAGTTAATTGCCTCTGATCAATATCCGGCGTTGAGAGATGCGATCGCCAATTTCGACAAACCTCCCGAAGTTGACAAGTTGCCTAAAATGGCGCTGACGGGAACACTCCAAGAAGTAGCCATCAACTCAATGAACGACATCACTGGTGTAGTTGCCTCACTTCTGGGTCGCGCCAGAGCAGCGGGAGTAGAAGGAATAGTCCTAAATATTCCACCAGGCGGGATGCAGACAGAGCCAAAAGAGATGGCTATCATCAATTTCCTTAGTCAGGAATTGCAAATCGCCGTTGACTCGCTGAAGTCGGCATATCCCAATAATGATGTAGGACTCAAAGCTGTTACCGACTACCTCAACGGTCTAGGAGACGCGGGCAAAATTCCGTGGCTCAAAGATTTTAAGGAGAAGGAAGTTTATCTAACTCGCCCCTGTGGAGTTGCCGACGATGCGATCGATACCATCTCCCGGCTCGTCAAAGTGGTTAACTCTTACTGGCGGCCTGCAGCTCTAGAGACAAACATCGACATCAACTCGTTTCACAATGCGCTGTTTGTAGATGTAGAGGTAGCCCAAGAACAGATGGATTTTGCGTTTGAACAGCGCAAGGGATATGGCTCAGAGATGGGAGCTGCGATCAAATGGAAGGAAGAAAACGAGGGTGATACTACCAAACTCCGGGAAGTCTCCGCTAAATACCAAGCTCTCAAGAACTCAGCTCTTGAACAATTTGCCGATGCCCAGGGTCAGGCTTATACCGAAAAATCTTGGGCTGCTGCTTACTGGCGAGCGGTGCATTTTAAGGCTACTGAACTCAGCACTGGCTCGCTGGTTTTCAATTTATTCCGGGAAGAAATCGTGAGTGAACTACAAGAAAATCCTGATACTTTGCCTTACTTCAATGTGTTCAACGTTCACAAACAAGAACCCAATGTCTGGAGCCGAGGTGAATGGACTGGACAGAATGTTCTGATTCGCATTGTTCAGCGAATGAAACCAGCTACTGGTCAGCAAGCCGCACGGATGGAACTGGCGATCGATATGAGGTATCCCGACAGTACCAAAAATATCGGCTATTTTCCCCTTGGATGGGTTGGTGAAAAATATCGAAGTAAAGTGGCGATCGGCGAAACTCGCGAAATGCGGATTTACACCGATGGCAAATACATGGATGAAGCGGGTAGAACTATTACCAAAACAGTTCGTTTATTTAATCAATCCCTGAGTCAAGAGCAGATTGATTTCTTAAATGGCAAAATGCCAGCAGGTCTTTATGGCCCTGAAGATTTCGGTTTGCCACCTAATTAATAATGATGAGTGGTATTTACGACAAGTGGTAAATACTACCAATTTCATGCCGATTTCAAGCCTAAAAATGAGAAAAATGTTTCTGATTTATTGTACTTTTAAAAAAATTAGGGCATAATCAAATCAAGCGTCTATCTCAATCAAAATTTTAATTATGGCTTCAGTTGCTCAAAATCTCACATTTAGAGAAGTAATCTCCAGTGTTATTTCTTCTCTCGGAACCGGAGAATCAATCAAGATTGAAGGATTCGGAACCTTCAGCTTAATTGAAAAACCCGAACGGGAAGGACGAAATCCAAAAACAGGTGAACTAACCATCTACAAGCCTACTCGCCGACCGAAGATTACGTTTGACAAGAAGTTTCTTGAAAGGGTCTATTCTAGCGGAACTGCTCCTGAAACTTCCCCTGAAACAACTTCGGCAACAGCTCCAGTAGCAACTCCTGCAACTACTCCAGCTCCCGCAGCAACTCCCGCAGTAACTCCCGCAGTAACTCCGGTAGCAGCTCCAACAGCTCCTGTTTTGCCTCCTCCAATTCCAGCCGATTTAATTGCTGCTTCTCAACCACCGATGCTGTGGCAAATTAAGGCTCCCGATAATTCATTTGTCGAAGTTTCCAGCAATGAACTGCCTAATTGGGGAGTTGGTGCAAATACTCCAATTTACTCGGCTGCCACTGGCTGGAAATTAGCAGGTCAAGTCCCTGAGCTTGTCGGGATTGTCAAATAAGAGATTAAGCTAAAGTAGCGAGAAACTAACTGTACAAAAAAACCTGAGTTGCTGCACCCAACTCAGGTTTTTTTGATATTTCTAAGAATCTTTAGACAAATCTATTAAAAACTGGATGTCTCAAAGCTCCGGTAGCATTAACCCCCAAATGGATGATTTCGATCGTCCTCCCAAAATAATCAGCTTGGTTGGCGAATATAGTCGATCGTTCTAAATCAGTGAACCCTGTTCCGACTCGGCTATTGATGGTTCGCCCATCGATGTTGCCGCTGACTAATAAATTCCCCAAAGATTTACCGTATTTCCCCGAACCTTTAGTAAATCCAACTACCTGCAATTGAGCTTTCACGAAGTTTTTGACTTTCAGCAGTGCGATCGAGCGACCCTGGAAATAAACAGAGTTCGGGTTCCGCAGCATTATCCCTTCAGCCGATTGCCCTGATGCCTTGATTGAGTCAGCTTCAGCTTGAATGACCAGAGGGTTATTCTCAATCAGTCTCTGCGGAACGTAACTAACCTTCCCCATTGTCGGAAAGATTTGCTGAATTTGGCTATATTCGTCTGCTGCCGGGATGTTCGGATATTGAGTGAAGCCGATCGCAAAAATGCGGAATTCCACTCTCTGTTTCGCTTCGACAACGGTTGCTGTAGTTTTCGTCGATCGAGCAATCCCAGAAATTCTATCGAAAGGCTCTCCGGGGATGTACAATTCACCATCCAAAAATGATAAATTGTTGGCTGACCTGATGTTTTCACAGATTTGCTCAATTTCGCCCAATCCTGAATATCTAGTTTTGCCCGATCGACTTCTTAATCCATTTGTTGGATTTTCGTACAGACACCGAACTCCATCCAACTTGGGGCTACTGAGCCATTCACCCACACCATAATTTTTGGTGGGACTGTAACTATTTGCTAATTGCAGTAACATCTTTGTTGCTCCTTATTAAACAAATCGACCCAAAGCAGGGCTTCGGAGATTGCCAGTAGCAGTTAAACCCATGTAAACTATCTGAACTTGTTTGCCAATATAAGAATCTCTGTTCATCCAGAGATCTTGTTTCTCTTCATCGTTTAAACCATAAACACGAGAAACTTTGGTAACTCCATTCACTGTGCCTTCAACGGACATATAACTCACGTAACCCACTATTGGATTTTGCGTAAATCCAAGGACAGTAAAAATTCCGCTTGTTATGCCCTTCACTTTGAGAAGATTATCCGATCGCACCCCAGAATACACTGAGTCCAGATTTCTGAGAATGATTCCTTCAGTTCCTCCAGAATCCATGACGGCGTTTGCTTCATCAAGAACGCCCAGAGGTGTGTTCCGAATTCGTTTCTGAGGAATCAAACAAATCATTCCTTGGCTCGGAATGATTTGCTGCATAAGATTCACCATTTCTTGAGCTGTTAGGTTTAGGTTGGTTGCAGAACCAACAGCAGAAACTCGGAATTGAACAGCAAATTTTTCATCAAGTTCATAGGTAGCTCTATCGCGAACTAAAACCGTAAGTTCATTAAAGCTTCTACCGGGAATGAACAGCTCACCGTCAATGAAAGACAGATTGTTAGCATCACAGAGACTGCGACAGGCTAATTCAAGCCGATCGAATCCCACATATCGGGTTGTGAGACTTTGGCTTCTCAATCCTCGTGCTGCACCATCGCGCGTGTAAATGCAGCGAACTCCGTTGAGTTTAGGAGTGCTTAACCAGAATCCAACCATGTATTCTTTAGCTGGATTGTAAGTATTGGGAATTTCCGCTACAAAAGTCATGATTTTTCTTAGTTAACTGCCATGATGAAATTGCTCACACATCGAATTTGTTCAGTAACAATCTTGTCAAAGAGAAGAACAAGGTTAGAGTTGTTCGGCTGAAATCTCATCAAACCCCATTGTCCAGAGCCAGCAATTGTTAAGTCAGGCTTGAAAATCATTGCTGTGGAATGGAACCAAGTATTAAAAATTGTGTTGGGCATACCCCCACAAATTTGCATTCCTGAACTGCTTGCAAAATTCATGAGTACATCCACATTTAAGCGAGCCAATTTCCCACAAGTTTGGTAAGTTACATTGCCTGTGATTCCATTTGATAGAGGTAATGAAATTGGCACTGACCAAACAATCCCGGCTGGCCCGGTGGCTCCCGTGTCTCCTTTCGGGCCGATCGGCCCAACAGCACCAGCAACGCCTTGAACTCCTTGAGGGCCAGTTGCGCCAGTTAATCCCGTGTCGCCTTTGGAGCCAGTATCACCTTTAATTCCTTGAGCTCCCGTTGCTCCAGCATCACCTTTGGGGCCGGGAATTCCTTCTGAACCGATCGCTCCTTGAATTCCCTGTGCGCCAACTTCACCTCGATCGCCTTTATCGCCTTTATCGCCTTTATCACCTTTATCACCTTTATCACCTTTGGGGCTTTGAGAACCTGTGGGTGTAGGAGTTGGTATGACAAGAATGTTTAGAAAAGCGGTAGCAACCTCAACAACACTACCATTTACCACTAGCTCAGCTTTAAGTTCTCCTGACTCAGAAACAGAAACATTGAAAGGAGCAGTGCTATCTTCTTTGATAATTTTCCCATTCAATGTAAAACGAACCAAAGAACCTGTTGGTCGGTTGGCAATAGTTGCTGTTACCAAGTTCGGAGAAAGAGATGTTGTGCTTCGAGTCAGAGTTATTGTTGGGCTATTAAGCTTCAATTCCAAACTTAATGAAGCTGTCGATCGAACTGTCACAGGAACTGTTGTTTGATTGATATCTTCGGCTTCGATCGAATGAATCCCGGCAGCAGGGATTGGAACATTAAATTGATATTGATATTCCACAGTCCCACTTGTATTAATCGAAGTAGCTGACGTATCGATTCCTACGATCGCACCGTTTAGCTTAAACCGAACGTCAGTGTTGATGTTGCTATCAGCGATCGCTTTGACTGTGATAACGTGAGGAACTGTATTTGTTTGTACAACTTCTCCTTCTACAGGAAAAATAATTTTTACTGGCATGAGTTTGATTATCCTTAACTTATTTTTGTCTGCAAAACGAAGCGGAATTAATTATCATTTTGAATCAATGTTTGAGCAACTATTACGCTGTCGCCAGATTCACCAGTGATATACAGTCCGATATACGCATTAAATATCACATTGTCAACATCAAAAACGTAATATATTTTGGGATTTGCTAACTGATTAAAAACACCATACAACTGAATGAAAAACTCAGATTTTTCGAGTGGCAGTTGTAGGTTTTCTAAATCACCTTCAGATTCTTGAAGTATTGTCTCTACAATGACCAGCGCATTAATTACTAAAGGCTTGAATGTTTGGTCAAGTGTTTGAATTTCAATTCGACGTTTTGGCGGTTTGTAAGGCACACCAGGATTTGAGCCTTTTTCCGAAGCGCATCGCAGAGCAGCATCGCGAGAAAGAATGGTTTTTTCAGTCATTTTCTGTCTGTGGCGACTAACACTTAACGGTGAATCACCATCACTTGGCCAGTAGTTATAGTCAACAAGAATGGAGCGAAGAAGTTTTAGTGCCAGAACTGCTGTCAGCATAGTTTTTGAATGTGTAAAAATAGTGTAATTAATCCCGTTTGTTTTTTATATATAAAAAACAAACGGGATTAATTATCAGGTTTGAACTAGCAGAGATTGAGCAATAATCACCTCACCATCGCTGCTTTCACCAGTGATAAAAAGTCCTGTATATGGGTCAGAACTTGTCATATTACCATCAACAACGTAACAAACTTTGGCATTTGTTAGTTGTTTGAAAACACTGTAGAGTTGCACCAGATACTCGGATTGTTCGATCGGTATTTCCAATGTTTCCAACTCAGCCATTCCACCTTGTACGTTAGTTGCTGTTGCTTGTACTTCAAGCAGTGCAGTAGCAGCTAAAGGTTTGAATGTTTGATCGAGTGTTTTGTATTCAATTCGTCGTTCTGGTGCTTTGTAAGCAACTTCTGGATCTAACTCCTTCATTGCTGTTCTTCGCATGGTTGCATCGCGGGAAAGAATCGCTTTGTCATCTAAAGCGGTTTTCGATCGTCTGACAGAAAGAGGCGAATCGGATTCGGATTCGGGCCAGTAATTGTAGTCTACGAGGATTTGGCGTAGCAGTTTTGCTGCTAGCCCTGCTGTCAACACCATGTCAGTAATTAACTAATAAATTATTTTTAGCTTATATCCCTTTTCTGTTTTTGAGTTCATACACTAAAAACTTGACTTTTATCCCCGTTTGTTATAGAGATAAAAGCCAAAAACGTTAATCGGATTCTGACCAATTGACTAGAATCACAGAGACAGAATCTTTGGGAAAATTATTAGCTTGGAAGTTTTGCTGTAGAGCAGCAACTACTTTTTCTGCCTTTTCTTTAGCATTGAAGAAATAGGCTTCTTCAAAATCAGTAATCCATTCAGGATTTTCATAGTTAGCCAAGAAAAGAATACTACCATGTTCTGTGGCAGCAGCGATCGAATAATAGGCGTAGCAGATAACGAATCTTTGCTGAAATAAAGAAGGTGAATCAGCATTAGCGTTGGAAACGGGGGAATTTACCATAAAAAAACCAGTTGCGAACTGGTAAACCGCTGCTGTCAGGTAAAAAGTTAGGAAACAAGAGACTTGAAAGTGTGAATTCTTGTCCAATCGAATGTGTTTCCGATGTAACTGTCGAACAAATGACTGTCACCACGAAACAAAACTTTGTTGGCAGTAAACCAATGGGACTCCCCGGTACAGTCACGAATTAAGATAAATGAACGGGAATAACAGGGAACGATCGGAAGTTCAATTTGACCGATCGCCCAACCTGGACACCAAACATTTCCATAGTGAAAGAAACAGTCTTTTGGTTCAGCAAACCAAGTAATGTGTTCTTGAGTAATTTTTAAGATTTCCATAAAATCACCAGACAATTTCCTTAAAACGCTTAATCTTTGTCCAATCGAAACAATTCGCTGTATAAGTCTCAAAAAGATGAGTCTGACGATGATTTTCCCCACGAATGGCAACTTTGTTAGCAGGAACCCAATGGCAGCCACCTTCAGCATCACGCACCAAAGTCAAGCAACGGGAATAGCTAGTAGGGATGGGAAGCTCAATTTGACCGATCGCCCAACCCGGACACCAATTAGAGGGATTGTACAAAAAGTAACAATCTTGGGGTTTCAGAAACAAATCAATGTGTTTCTGAGATGTTTTCTGTTTTTCCATTGTTTCTACCGTTTTTATCGTTTTTGTTTCTCTTCAATTCAACTTCTGCAACAGTTTGATTGAAAGCTTCATCGGTAGGTTCTTCAATGATACCTAATAAACAAAACCAT
This sequence comes from Microcoleus sp. MOSTC5, assembly GCF_036701825.1. Classification (NCBI taxonomy): domain Bacteria; kingdom Bacillati; phylum Cyanobacteriota; class Cyanophyceae; order Oscillatoriales; family Microcoleaceae; genus Microcoleus; species Microcoleus sp. MOSTC5. Next base: position 79,191 of record NZ_JAUBRK010000032.1, read on the forward strand.
CGGAGTTGGATCGTTCGTCCGCCTCGGCAAATAGTTTTTTCTGCGCTATGGCATAAGTGCTGGGAGCCACCATTGAGGAGTTGGTCGTAGTAGTAAGCCAGTCGATCGGGGGGTAGCTCGATCGGTTTTTTCCCACCAAACGGGCAGGAATAGCAGCAGTTTGCTGGTACATTGTAAGCACTTAAATCTCTTGCCATGTGTTTGAGGGTTAGTATGAGTTCTGACCTCCCAGTAGAATGAGAGGCTAGTGGTCAGTAGTTAAACAGATTCTGCAATTTTATATGCTGCGAGATAGGTTGCGTCGTTACTTTGAGGCTGCTTGCCTTCTATCTGGTCGCTTATTGCCAGAGCTATTTTTACCCTTTGAGCTTCGGTTGGTGAAGGAAGCACTTGGTTCTGAAAATAATACCCAGCAGTAGAATCAAAGAATCTGTCGAGGTCAGTTTCATATTTCAGAAACCTTACTAATTCTTCTAAATTTATGAGTTTGCCGAAAGTCGGGAACAGGTCAAACGTTCAGATATTGGGAGAAATAATTTTTGGGATTCTATGCCTGATTCAGATCTTTCTTGGAGGAGACAAAAGGATGATAGATTCTCATAGTTAGGGAGCCAAAACATCATCACCCCAAAGCGAAGCAGGATGATTTTACTTTTCCCTGAATTGTTAGCTCGTAAGAAGCGCAAAAGCTGACGTGGTACCATTTGTTCATAAATTGCTGTGATTTGGTTCGATTTGTTATGAAGAGCTAAGAATCGATCGAATAGATAGGTAAGGTGAAAGCGACGGTTTCTGAAACTTGGCTAAACAAACTTTCATTAACATCGAAAAACCAAGAATATCTGTGACAGTCTTTCTAGATTTTGCTGAGTTCATTCATGAATTATCTAGTTTTTTCAAAAATCATTGTCATCAGTTTGGTATAATTGTGACAGTATCAGTTCCCTATCTGGAGACATTACTACGGGGAGCGTAATGTTTGGCAGAATTCCATTGAGCTAAACTTTACAGCAGCGATCGTCCAATTAATCCTTTGAATCCGTGGAGCCACTCGAACTTTTCCCTGAATTTAAATCCAAAGCCAGAACCCCGAAATCTCCTCAATTAACGATGAGTTGTGAGGCGCTGCATTCTTGGAAACAGCGCATTTTTGAACATCAACAATCTCAAGGCGCTGACCAACCGCGACAGGGAAGTCTATTCGAGTTAGCGCCAAATCTCTGTGACTCTAACAATATAGACCCCTTTGCTCTGGAACTGCACAATCTCTCATTTTGTGAGAAACCTGATGGAGGCGATCGTACTTGCCTCTATTTTGTTATTGACAACGAGCTTCCCTTGCTGTTGTATGTAGGAGAAACTGACCGCACTCCTAAGCAACGGTGGATGAGCCATGATTGTCATAAGTACATTGGCAACTACATCGAATTACATCGGCGTTATTCCCTGGATGTGAGTGTAGCCATAGCTTTTTGGTACGGAGCGCCGAGCAATCGAAAGCATCGGTTACAGCTAGAATCGGAGCTTATCTACAAGTGGCGATCGCCTTTCAATAAACAATGCTGGCAGTATTGGGGGCAACCGTTCGGGAAATAAAACTGCTGGAATTTGGTACTCTAAAAGTTAGAAACTGTATAGGAACAATCAGCCATCTCCGAATCAAACATGGATCGATTTAAATTTCAGCTAGCCATGCTGCAACAAGGAGCAGAGGAACTAGAGAAAAAAATAGCTAACTTCAGTACAATTTTGCAGCAGGTAAAAACTGCGGCAATTACCATTTGGGTAGCGTTGATTGGTTGGGTGTTTGCCAGCAAAATAGAGGCGCTGGTTCCGCTGGGGTACGTTATAATTTTTGGTTTTTGGTTTTTAGAAGCTACCTACTGGAGGGTGCAATTTTATTATATGCAAAGAGCTGCTGCCGTTACCGAATTCTTGAATGATGAAAGGGCTTTAGATAAAAGTTTCAATACCCATTCTATACCGGAAGGTCTAGTTCACCCGCTCGGTTCTTTGAAAATATTTAAAATGCCTTCTTTGTGGAGAGCTGTGCGCGCTCCGTCAATCTATATTTTTTATACTTTTTTGTTTGCTATCAATTCGGTCGTTTGGTTGATAAGTCTTAAAACAGCTCTCTAACGGGGCAATATCCGAACGTGCGATCTACCGAACAGTATCTTCATCCCGACTAACTAAAAGTATACATAAAAAATTGAATTTGCTTGCTAATCCAAAAAGCGGTCGCTTGCTGTACTGCTTGGGTTAAGCGATCGCCTGTTCTCTCCTCAATACTCTGCTGGTTCTTTTCGCGCTAACCAGAACTGTTTGCAATAGACTTCTGCTGTGGCAGCAACCTTTTATATGGCTTTTTATTCAGATTTTACAGTGCAGCCCCTAATTTGATAAACTGAGGACAGCCGTTGGCAAGCCGACCTTGGGGAATTTTGCTCGTAATGAATTTAAAGACTGCCACTTAAACTGCAAAATAATTAGATGAAAGCTCAAATACTTTATCCAATTGGTTTAGCGCTTGCACTTGTTCCGCTGGCCCTCGCTACAGCCGCAGTGAGTCAACCGTCCAGCAGTTCGTGGCTGGAACAAAAAACACTGACAAATTGGAACAAACCCGGAGCGTCAGTTCCCAAAGCTCCCAACAATAATTCCTCCGACGCAGCCCGCTGCCAGCAGCAAATCCGCAACCCTTCTACTCCCGAAGAACGAGCCGTGAAAGCTGCAGGATGGACTCTATTTAACGTGCGGGGCGAAACTAAAAGTTCGGGGCGCGTAGTGCTGGTAAAAGGGCAGACCGGTTTCGATGGAATGTGCCGCCCTGTGGGATACCAGGAATTCGTTTTTGCCAACGGTATCTTTGCCGGAACCACTTCCCCAAACCCAATGAATTCTAGGAGCGATGGCGCTTTATTTCAAACCGATATCGAAACGCCTTCCCGCTTCAAGGCTCTCTTTTCCCGCTACACCCCGCAAGATGCCCTCTGCTGTCCTTCTCGAACTAGCGAAGTAACGTATCGAATTGATGTTGCTAACCAACCTATTGTCGTACCGATTGAGGTTATAACCTATACCAACTCCCGATGAAAAAATATTTCAACCTTGCTAGCGCCCTCATCGCCTCTCTCAAACCAAAATCTCAATCGCCCGCAATTGACAGCTACGGTCAATCCCCGCTAACCCAGGAACAGCAGCAAGCTCTGATGGAATGGCTCTTTGCCAGCTTGATGGGTGTTGGCTACTTCGGCAAAGCTCACCTGATTTGGGATGATGGCAAAGACAGAGAGCGAGAGATATTCACCGCGTTGATGAGAAACGAGCCGATATTCCTGTACCGCCAAGGAGCGCGACCCACTCCCACAGTTGAGGGATATTGCTGGCAATTGATTGGCGAACATCCCAGTTTGCGAGTGTATCAGTTAGTGGTGGAAGTTGAGGGAGATTGAAGGCGATCGATATCGTGACCGACAAAGAAAGTTGCCAAGGTTGTTGTAACCAAAGCCACGATGACCCATGCTCGCCCGAAGTGCACCCATCCCGCGATTGAGCGAAGCGATAAGACGCACTAACCGCAATCTACGGGTAGCCGTAAGAGTTGAAGCAACCAAGACTTTTACTAAATTCGGCTTGAATATCGATAGCTTTTGGTCTTGGGAAAGCGATCGCTTATTCAGCAAGCCCTAGATAATGATGATGTATTTGCCACACATAGCAGGTTCGATGCTCTGTTTGTCCTTGCAATTTGTTCAAATTAAATAAAAGCGTCATAAATCATTACTTCAGATTCATGACTCTTGTTTCTAGTTGAATATTTAATTATTTATTCTATTGTTGAAATCGTTCGCTGTCAGAAGAATAGGCGTCAATTATTGATTTTTTTAGCGTAAAAAAGCTTTAGGAGCAAGCTGTCTCATCAAAATAGCTTGGACTGTGTTAAGAAATAAAACCCTACAGAATAGAATATTGTGGATTGGGATACAAATATAAGCTATAACATTTAAGCTTCTTTCATTTGTTTCTTAATAGCGAGGTCTTCCTATGGCGATCGAACTTTCAAGTATAACGTTTACCAACCGGGCTGATGTTGTCCCCGCGTCTGGGATTGAGCAAATACTCAATACTGGCACCGCTAATACTCTTGGTGGCAAGGACACAATCACTGGCGTTGATAACGATGATTATAGCGTCGCCATCGCCAACTTTTCCATCCTGGATACTGGTGATGGTAATGACACAATCACTGGCGATCACTCTATTGGAAGCGGCTACGGCATCCAAAACGCTTTTTTTAGCAGTATTATTGATACGGGTAAGGGTCACGACACAATCACGGGCATGGGTAGCGTCGGCATTTACAACGATGGTACCATTAATACTGGCGATGGTAATGACACAATCACTGGCATCCACACTGAGGGAGGTGGCATCCCCATCACCAACTATTTGTCAGGCATTATCGATACGGGTGATGGTAACGACGTAATAACTGCGAATAGCTTGGGCATTAACAACGACGGTACCATTAATACTGGTAATGGTAACGACTCCATTATTGCCGGCTTCCTTAGCAGTAACCTCTTGGGCAAGGTCTTTTTGGGAGACGGTAAAGACTATCTCAAGGGTTTCGGTAGCGGTAATTTCAACGGCGGAAACGGTAAAGACACGCTGGAGTTAACGTCAGGAAGTTATGTTGTTGGTATATCCGGCACAGCGGTGAATTTCACTGGCTATAATTATTCGGGTATCAGCATTATGAATACTTCTGAGTTTGAAAAACTCATAGCTGGCAGCACAACCTATGAATTCAGCAGTTTAACCAACGGTCAAACAATCAGTGTCGCTTAGCAGTTTATTTGAGAAGTGGGGACAGCTAACAGAAAAGTTTGGCTGTCCTAAAAGACACTTTATCGTATTGAGAAGAATCGACCCAACATTTCTTGTACCTCAATGAGTGACGCTCAAAGATGCAACTGGCTATGGGCCCGCAGGATTGCTCAGAATGGGTTCAGGTACAAAGAAAATCACGAGGTTCAGAGTATGTGGATGGAAAAGTATTGATTCCATTCTTGACCGATTCCCTGTAAACACCAAAACTCACCCAGCATCATCATCATAGGCAGTTTCAGGAGTTTTAGGAGTTCCAGAGCGATCGCCTGCAAACCCGCTGTCCCAAGCAGTAATCGGCTATGCCACCTTTGTAAACTCTGGTTCATTCTACAATCGAGCTGGACAGCAGCTTTTCACCCAATCTCACAAAACTTCAAAGCGATTGATTGCGCTTGAAGTGTAGGCTGACGGTAGCTTTTAACATGATTCCCTGGAAGCAGAGAAGCGGGTGTGGCGATTCCTTATTGTTTCATCATCTTGAACGTGCCACGATTGTCATCGACATCCACAAAGTCGCCGGTAATTAAACGCTCATTATCCAACCTACCACTGAGGACAGCACGATAGGAAGAGTTCGGTATTAGTTGAGCAATTTGTGCGATGGTAATTACAGGTCTGCCTCTTCCGGGAAATTCGTACACAGTGAATTCAAAAAGGCTGTCATTCTCGGCTGGAATAATATAGCTTCCAATTAATTTCTCCTCATTTAATTCAATTTGAATTCGATAGGTAGTGGTGGCAAAACTAACTTTGTAATCCCAAAAGCCTACCAGCTTTTCTACTGTAGAAGCCGTAGAGATGGGAGCATTTAGTTGATAATCGCCACAGTAGTTGATGAGCGATGCACCCTCTAGTTCTGGCGGTAGAGAGTGGAGGCGTTTCCACAGCGCCCAATAGCTCGGATTGACTGCACACCCGATATCCGTGCAGTGATGTTGGTGGGATGTGTGGAATCGGCAGGTTGAACAGTTGGAAAGCATAATAATAAAGTCGGCACCATTGTCTATTCTAGGAGTTGCACTATGGCGATCGCCTCCAACCCCGCTGTAGCAACGCAGCAATCTGCTATGCCACTCTCATACACCTTGGCTTATTGTCCAATAGTACAGGCTCAAGCTGATGAAGAGGCGCGGTATGCTTGACAAAGTGTGGGAGATTAGAGGCGCTATTCTGCTCTGACCTTCGTTAATCCCCCGCCCATAAGCAGCAGTTCCTGGAACTCCAATTTTTATCGCAATCGAACAAATAGGGATTGCGGGATTGGGCTGTTGCTTCACCGACATTAATCAGTGCTGATGAATTTGCTGCTATAGTTGGGTAAAAATTGACTAAACTTAAATTTATGAAGAAAAATTTGTTTATATCCGTTATTATTTCATCTCTTTTTATCGTTGCGCTTCCTGCTAAAGCAGTTGAAATTAGGTGTGGATGGTTGCATAATCCCACGCCTAGAAATTGGTATTTACTAGACAAAGATGGTCGTTGGATTATCTCGCAGCAAGGGGGATATGAAGCTAAAGGAATGGATGATAATCTTCCTACTAATGAGAAAGAGTAAGTAGGTCGGTATAAAAAAACCAAGGTAAGTAAAGAAATGTTAACAAACGGAATTGGAGCTGAATTTAAAGCGATTAGTTATATAATTTCCTCGTTGCCCTCTTGCTTCAATTCCATCCATTACTGCGTAGGCAATATCTAGTTCATCTTCAAACATTTGTCCGACCAGTTCATGATTTTTAAGTTGCTGCCATTCCAGTTCAATCTTGTTCATTTCCGAACAGTATTTAGGTAAAAAGAAAATATACAATCCCTGGCTTTCCCACTGAGACCATTTTTGTTGGACATCCAGAGATTTGTGTATGGGACCATTATCTTGAATTATCACTCTGATCCGTCCAGTTAATTTCATTTCCAACTCAGCTTGTTGTGCTTCATTTTCCATCATAGTGATATATGATTTGCTGCTAAAACTCCCGACAGCCAACCCATATGCGAAACTGACACACGGCTGTAGCAAGCCTAAAATACTAAGTCTTCGCCCCCTTCGTTTCGTTTGCTCTAACCGTTTTTGCGCTCCTATTGGGTAATATGTATATCCAGTGGGACTCCACAAGCAAAAACCTGATTCATCCAGATATTTCAGATCGATTTCTCCCGCCGCCGATGCCAACTCCAACATATCTTGATCTGCCTGTTTTATTGAGCGTTGTAATGGGTCTTGCTTGTCTTTATGGCTGGGTCTGGTTCGTTTCCAAATAATCTTTTTTTTTGAGGATACGTCTTAATCTGTCAGGGCTTAATTTGACCCCACGTTCTTGTTCTAATTTTTGAGCAAGTTGACGACTATTATATCTGCGTGGTTCATTTCTGAGACATTCTTCTAGATGAACAATGTCTGATTCTTTCCATTTTGGTTTGACCCCTCTACCTCTGGTTGACCATAATCCTGTCAAACCCATTTTCACCCACCGATGAATTACTTCTCTAACTGTTTGCTCTCTACAATTAAAATGAGCTGCTATCTCCTCTACATAACATCCCTGGGAGTTTAATCTAATAATTTGTGCTCGATCTTTTACTTTTTGAGGTACTGTTGTTGCCGTCCTCAATTCAAATAGTGTTCGGTCTTCTTCTTGATTGAGAAATACTCTTAAACGTGCGCCCATATTTGTTGATTTTGTAAATTAAATCTTGAGTGTTTACTTATCTTAACATAATTTGGTTTTTTTACGCCTACCTACTTACGTCAAAACGAATGGTTATTATGGGTATGGTTGTGCTTGTATGGATGTGGTGACAGATAAAGGTCGATCGAGAATTAGCGAAATTCGAGGTGGCGAATCATTACCGCTGTCAACCTGTCGCGAAGATCCGAACCTGCCAAAAAGTCTTTAGTTTCAGCCAACACCAACTGTACAATCACAGTAAAGCTGAGAAACCATTGCAATCATGACCGACTCGATCGCCACCCAACTCAAACAAGCTTCCGAGGGCTTACTCTTCGGAAGCGAAACCGATGCCCCCTTTGAGGTTATTCATTGGCAGGTACAGGAAGAACTCACTCCGACGAAGCTGCTGCAACTGACGAACCATCCACCCGATGCTCCCGTTGAAATGCGGACGGTTGACGAGTTCTTTGCAATCGCCACCGCACAAGAAGACTGGCACGACCGGGAGGAACGGGAAACGGTGCAGCGCTTTCAGAACTTGGTCAGCGTGTTGAAGCAAAACCTATCGCAGTTGCAGGTTTACCGAGTGGGCAGCATTGAGATTGATGTTTACATCGTTGGAGTGACGGACGGTGGCGAATTGGCGGGGCTGTCTACGAAATTGGTGGAGACTTGATTGCAACAGACAGGGTGAACTATGATTGTTTGTTAATCATTTAGTGACATAGGAACCATAATTAGAGTCAGGAAAAGAGGTTGTAATATGAGCGCGATCGGCACAGTATTTAGTTGGCTTGTTTCTCTTTACTGTTTGGTTGTACTAGGAATTTTATTATTCCTCTCTTACACAGAGGGCAAGCCATACAAGATGGGTATTATAGCTTCCTTTCTTATGTTTCTAATTGTTTTTCCTCCCCTCTGGTCTTACCTTGACAGAAAATATAATTTCAGGATTTACTGGCTAATCAAGTTGATTCTATTCATCTTTGCTTACGGATTCCTAATGGCAAATGTTAATGTAGTCGGTTAAAAGTCTCAAGCAAAAAAGTAAGTTTTATCACTTTTTTACTCACCATCAACTTTACTTTCAATGACTTGCTGAACCTGGGGCGATACATTTGACAAGAAATTCAGTTTTGTCTCCCGCTCCACTTGCTTTACCGGTACTCGAAAAGTTTTCCATCCCCGGCCTTTGACGCTGGCATCATTCGGCATCATCACAGCGATAGTCCTCGTGCTGGTCGTAATTCCCTGCAACCCCAATCCCGGTCGGTCTAAGACAACAATGACTTTCCAAGTCTTTGTCGGCACCGCAATCTTTTGTGTTTTGCCGATCGCGCCTTGCTTCCCTATGGGCCCGGCTACGATGTAAAGTTCCTTGCCCTGCTGCACCAATTCGCGGCAGTAATCTTCCAAGTCGCCCCACACGCCCCTGTTGAGTTCTGGGACTTGCGGCATCATGTTGGTCATCAGGAATGTGCTGCTGTTATCGGGTTCGGTGCGGGTTCTATCGGCACTGGGTGCAATGTGTCCCCGGTCGTAACCGCTTCCCGCGTAATCGTTGGGTCGGACTTTGTACCAAGCATCCGGCAGGGAATCATCGGGGCGGAAGTTGTCTTGGCGATCGGCTGCTCCAATCCAAGAGCGATTCAGTTGCCAGGCAACCCAGTTAGCAATGTGCGTTTTGTTGTTGTAGCTCATCACGTACTGAGGCTTCACCATTAAATAGTTGTCTGTGCTGGCAGCGCTGGGAGCTGCATTGCTGGGATTGCCCAGGAGCAAGTTGCGGTTGTTGGTTGCCGAAGCGATCGGTGGCTGCGTTGTGGGTTTCTGCACTCTTGGTTTAGGAGAAACTCGTGGCAGTGAAGATGGCGGGGCTGATGTCAGATTGCAGCCAGCCACCATCCCCAAAATCAGAGCGATCGCCCCCAACTGCCGTATTTTCTTCATGCTGCACCGCTCCCTTACGAGTCCAGTGC